>DATGOS010000496.1:0-9782 GCA_035305725.1 Cyclobacteriaceae bacterium | reverse complement strand
CTTGACTTGGCTTTATTTTTCCCGCAGATTGCGCTGCTTTTGCAGAGGTTGTTCGAAACCTATAGGCATGAATTCGATGTTGGTGCTCAAGCCCGAAGGTCTGATTAACGATAATGTTTTTCGGCTACAACAGGTAATTTTTCTATGGCTTTTTTCCCTAATGGATATTTTATAACATATGAGGCCTTCCCTTTAGTAAGGTATTTTTTATTTTCAAGCGGATATTTAATTGAAAAAATACCCTGTAAGAAGCAATGGCTCAACAGTTCTTCTGTTCATAACAATTGACTACCCTCCATAATATAAGATTAATTTTATTTAAAAAGCTAGAAGATAAAATCATTTTTTTTATATTGTCCGAACTATTTCAACAGTACACCACCAATTCTACCCAAAATGTATTAAAAAATTAAACCCAAAATCAAATGAACGAAAATCTAAACAAAAGCGCCTTATTTAATGGAAGTTGTTTTGCGCTGATTACCACCGCTTTTTCCTTTTCCATCAGGGCCGGCATCTTGCCCCAGCTTGGAAACGATTTTGGCCTGACTGCTGAGCAGTTGGGATTTATCAATGCAATGTGGTTTTTGGGCTTCCCCATCTCCATGATTATTGGAGGCCTGGTTTATCATTCTTTTGGTGCAAAAAATATAATGATGGTAGCCTTTTTTACGCACACGATCGGGATTCTAATGACCATTTATGCCGGAGGCTATGCCACCCTGCTCATCTCCACCCTACTCATAGGAATCGGAAACGGATGTACGGAAGCCGCCTGTAATCCCATGATCGCGGACATGTATTCCGGTGTGAAAATGAACAAGATGCTTAACCGGTTCCACATGTGGTTTCCCGGGGGAATTCTTCTTGGGGCCCTGGTTTCCCTCTTTATGACAGAGATGGGTATGGGATGGGAAGCTCAAATGTGGATCATCATGATTCCCACCGTTATTTATGCGGTGTTGTTCTTTGGAAAAGAATTCCCGGAATCAAAGGTGGTAGGTGCCGCATCCCTAAAGGAAAATTTTAAGGCCATGTTGACGCCACTCTACCTCTTCCTGTTTTGCTGCATGGCATTGACAGCCATTAGTGAGTTCGGCCCCAACCAATGGGTAACCATCGTATTGAGCAGTAGCGGGGCAGAACCCATGCTGGTGATGGCCTTGACTTTTGGGGTAATGGCCGCAGGCAGGTATTTTGCCGGCCCTGTGGTTAGCCAGTTGGGCCAGACAGGCGTTCTGTTGGCAGGTGCGGTTATAGCCACTATAGGGATATACATGTTCAGCACGGTAACTGGACCCCTTGCGTATGTGGCGGCGGTAATTTTTGCCATTGGCATCTGTTATTTTTGGCCCGTTATGGTGGGCACAGTGGCGCAAAGGGTACCCTTAAGCAGCGCCCTGGGCATGTCCATCATCGGCGGTGTCGGCATGTTTTCCACCTCCATCTTTCAGCCGATTATAGGAAGCTGGATAGATAATGCCCGGGCGGAAAATGCGGCCGCGGGATTAACCGGTGAAGCGTTGGAACTGGCGACTGGTCAGGCTACCCTGCAAAATATGATCGCTTTTCCGGCCATACTGATCGTGCTCTTTACCATTTTGTACTTCTGGCAGAGAAATCCCAAAACATCACAGCAACTGGTTGTTGAATAAGCAGTGCAAAGTCCGAAAATCCACATGAAAACCGCCCTGGGAAAGGGCGGTTTTTTTATTCCATCGTTCTGGATTATAATTTTCAGGAATATAATCCTTCTTCTCCCATGGATCCAAAACAGGTGTCCGATACCGAACAGACATATGTTCGTAAAAGACCCTTTCGGCATCATTCAGCACGGGCCGCCGGAGATATACTACAAAATAACGTTTTGCTGAAAATGATTACTTTCACTTATAAATTCTAAAATCCTTTACAAAGCATTCTTTTATATCTGATATTTTATTAATTTTTAACGCGACCGGAGTTCAATAAGCATCTTTGTTTTTTTTGGTACTGTTTTTCTAACTATACAACATGGAGGGATGTGGCCAGGATCAACGCCTTTGAATTCTTACCCATACCCCGGGATAAATAATGGATTTTACATGAAAGCAACTAACACGCAAATACAATTGCGAAAGGGGATTTTGGAATTCTGCATTTTGCACATAATTTCCCGTAATGAGGTTTATACCTCTGATATGATCGATGAACTGAAGGAAGCAAAACTCATTGCGGTAGAAGGTACGCTGTATCCTTTGCTTAGCCGTTTGAAACTTGCCTCGCTGGTTTTCTATCAATGGGTGGAAACCGAATCAGGGCCTCCAAGAAAATACTACTCCATCACCCCGGCGGGAACAGATCGTTTGGGCGAATTGAACAAAAACTGGGCGGGCCTCCTGAAGGCGGTTAACCAAATTATCATTAAACGTTAAATTATGAAAAAGACTTTAAGTATAAATATCAGTGGGATTCTTTTCCATATCGAAGAGGATGGCTATGCCACATTAAAAAACTACCTGGAGGCCATCAACAAACATTTTTCACTATACAAGGATAACCAGGAAATCATCAACGATATTGAAAACCGGATAGCGGAAATTTTTCTTAGTTACCTCAAAAACAACAAACAGGTAATAACCGCCGAAAATGTGTCCAATCTCATTGAAAAAATGGGAACAATCGCTGATTTTAAGGCAGAGGAAAAAAACTTTCAAAACTTGGGAGATGCCTTGGAGGGGGATCGGAATGAGGAAAATGACTTCTACAAATACATTACTCCCCCCGATCAAAACACGGGGACCGGATATAAAAAACTGAGCCGGCTGCCTAACAGGAAGATCCTTGGCGGAGTTTGCGCCGGATTTGCCCACTATTTCTCCATAGACCCCTTGTGGACCAGGTTGGTTGTAATTTTGTTGCTTTTCAGCGGAGGGTTCGACCTGGGAAACGGTCTGCTTGAGTTCTTCTCCATGAACATCAATATCCACTTTTCGATTGGCTGGTGGACAGTGGTTGCTTATATCGTGTTATGGATAATCCTGCCGGTATCCTATGAAGAACCGGAAGACAAGAATGTCAAAAAGCTTTACAGGAATCCGGATGACCGGGTAATAGGAGGCGTGAGCAGTGGACTTTCCGCATATTTCGATGTTGATGTACTTTGGGTTCGGCTGGCGTTTGTGGGACTAATCTTTGCCGGAGGATCGGGATTTGTGCTCTATATTATTCTCTGGATCATCACGCCGCTTGCCAAATCAATCACTGAACGGATAGAAATGAAGGGTGGCGCCATCACCTTAAGCAACATAGAAAATACGATTCAGGAAAACCTTTACGCCGGACCGGCCAAGGAGGAATCCTCAGGAAGAAAAATTGCCCTGGCACCTTTTAGATTTCTCGGGCGACTGATCAATGGGATTGGGAAAGCCCTCGGGCCGCTCGGTAGGTTTATATTGGAAATTGCGCGGGTTCTCTTCGGCTTGATCATCTTTTTTCTGGGATTGGTTGTTGCGCTTGCTCCCATGGCGGTATTGGGTATCTATTTCGATGTGGCCAGCCATGGGGAATGGATTTACCTCGTCGACCCAATTCCCATAGATTTGATCCAGGAACTGGTACCCGGCTGGTTGGCTATTGCTGCGGCTATGTCTATTCTCATCCCCGGTATTGTTTTGACCTTGTTGGGCTTGAGTGTTTTGATAAAACGAAGCCTGATCGATGCCAGGTTCGGATTAATCACCTTTGGACTTTGGCTTTTAAGTGTTATGATATGCGCATTTCAGCTTCCCGGTATCATCGGCCAGTTTAAAGATGATGCCAGTATCGTGCAAAGCCATGTCTTAGAACTTCCGGACGGAACATTGCTGATCAGGGCGATTGGCGATGACAATGACGGCAGCGCTATCGCGGCGGTTTCCCTGACTATTGAAGGCCATGCGGAGTCAGATTCACTTGTATTGCAGCAAACTTTCAGATCCAACGGGCGAAACCACGACGATGCGTTACAAAATGCGTCCCAGGTAGAGTATCAGTTTGCACTGGAAGATTCCGTATTGGGATTGAACCGGTTGCTCAATTTCTCTTCACTGACCAAATTTCGCGGTCAGCACCTCGACCAAACGCTAAAAATCCCGCTAAACCAGCCTTTTGTAATGGACAAATCCATTTTGCCCATTTTAAAGGGCACCCTGTACCGTCACGGGTATAAACTGAAAGACGTGAACAGTCGGAACCATTGGGTATTTAATGAAAATGGCCTACTATGCTTAAACTGCCCGAATGACCACAAAAACACTTCTGCGGACAGCGTTTCCAGGGCCATGTTTAGGGAAAGTTATTTTATGCAAGGTGCTGCCTAGGGTGCACATTTGACAATGATTGTGTTATTTTGCATCATTGTCATAAATGAAATATGGATATAAAAGTAAAATTTTTGGGAGCGGCGGGAACAGTCACAGGCTCACGCTATTTATTGGAATTTGAACAACAAAAGATACTGGTCGACTGCGGTTTATTTCAGGGATTAAAGGAACTACGCCTGAGGAACTGGGAGAATTTTCCCGTTGATCCTTCGACAATAGACATGGTTTTCCTTACCCATGCCCACATCGACCATTCAGGTTACCTGCCCCGCCTAGTAAAACACGGGTTTAAAGGACGGATTGTTTGTACCGAACCAACGCTGGACTTGGTGAAAATTCTTTTGGCGGATTCGGGAAAGCTTCAGGAAGAGGAAGCTGCCTATGCGCTGAAGAAAGGATATTCAAAGCACAGCAAACCGGAGCCTCTTTATTCCGTTTCCGATGTCAATGACGTGTTCCCGCTGTTGGAAGGCATCAGTTTTGGAAAGGAAGTGTTTCTGAATGAGCGGCTGCAGGTGACCGCCTATAATGCCGGCCATATTTTGGGAGCCGCTATACTGAAACTAAAGATATCAGGGGATCAACAAACGAAAATTTTTGTTTTTTCCGGGGATCTGGGCCGGTATCATGATCCTATACTCAATCCGCCCGTCAACCTCCCCTTTGCCGATATCCTTTTCCTGGAGTCCACCTATGGTGACAGAAGCAACAAACCACGCGCGGTGGAAGAACAACTGGCCAGTTGTATAATATCCACCTATGAGCGGGGCGGGGTGACAGTCATTCCATCTTTCGCTGTGGGAAGGACCCAGTTGGTTTTGTATTATCTGTACCGGTTACAGCAAAAAGGCAAAATTCCGCGAATACCGATTTATGTGGACAGTCCCATGGCCATTGATGTGACGCATTTGTACAGGTCCTACAACGAGTACCATCGGCTCGGACCTATGCTGGAGGAGGGGGAGGAAAACCCATTTTCCCACAAGAACCTTCATTACTACCAGTCGCAACAAGCGTCCATTTCCCTGAATTCCATTAAAGGCGATGCGATAATCATCTCCGCCAGCGGTATGGCCACAGGAGGGAGGATTCTGCATCATCTTTATAACCGTCTGCCAAATGAAAAGGACAGTATTGTATTTGTTGGTTTTCAGCCGGAGGGGACCAGGGGCAGAAAGCTATTGGATGGAGACAGGTATTCCCGGATGTACGGATTGGATGTGGAAGTCAAAGCCTCCGTGCACTATATAGAGGGTTTATCCGCACATGCAGACCAGACTGAACTTCTGGAATGGGCGGAAGGATTTTCTTCAAAGCCCAAAATGACTTTTCTGGTTCATGGGGAGCCCGATGCATCGCAGGCGCTGGCCGGAATGTTGAAGGAATCGTTGGGATGGAACCCCATTATTCCGGAGTATCTGGAGTCCTTTATATTGTTTTCGGGTATTTGAACCCAATTATTTAACTTTATTCCTTTTGGTCAAATTTCCTAAAAATTAACTGGAGAAACTCTCCTACCTCGTCTGAATCGACTTCCCAGTTCAGTTCCGCCACATACCGTTGGTTTAGCAGTTCGATGGCATCTACAAAATTATCACACTGGTCTACCGACTTCAGTGCGTGCATCATTAGGTCATGATTACCTTCAAAAAGGACCTTGGTAAACATTATTTTTTGGTTGATTCCCACACTTTCGGTTACTGAAGATACACTGCCCTTCATGTATCCATATTCCTCCGACTCGAATTTGGCCCAAGCCAGAGCCGGGTCAATGGCCTGGCCGCCTTCCGTCGCTTGAGGTTCGACACGGGTAGCTGATTGGTCCGTCACATTTCCGGGTTGATCTTCGGCTTCATTATCCATTTCCACTTCTTGTTCTCGAGTGGGCTCTTCCTGTTCGTCTGAGTGCAGCAGTTCCTTATAGTCGATCGGATGAACCTTTTCCAGAGGGACAAGCAAGGCGGCAGGAGGCTCCAGCTGGTCTTTCAGGTAATCATAATTTGCCGTCAAAGCCCGGTTTAATTCCCCTACAGATACGCCCTGACCTGCCTTTTCCAGCAAAATATTGAAAACCGGAAGCTGCCATTTAATATATCTTTTTATGTTCTTAAGATGAGCTCCCACTTGTGTGGGACTTGCTTTGGCAATTTCTGCGGCAAAAAAGGTCTCTGGATCTGCTGCCAGAAGAATTGTATCTCTTACTGCTTGCCGTAACAGAGGCTCAAAGTCGGTTTTTTCAATTTTTATTGCCCTGGACAATACATTCATAAATTCCTTTAGCGCCTCCTGCACGGCGTAATCCTTGTAATCAAAATAAGGGCTACGTTTTATTTCTTCCAGATCCTCCTGCCAGCGGCTGAACAGTGATTTGATGACCAGCAAATTGGTCTGGTGGCTCGGGGTAAGCTGGATGATTTCTTGTCCACTGATGTACTGCTTTGTTCCAAAATACTCGGCACAAGCTTTTTCAGAAAAAATTCGGGAGTAGTTTTCTAAATAATTCGAATTAATTTTATCTCGCATTACAGGTATGTTTGATATAAAGGAATGTGGGATGCCCGTCATCATTATTGAAAATCTCCACCAGACGGAGATCAAAACAAAGCAAACCGATCGTAAAGTTATCGATTTAATTCATGAAAACTACACGGACTGGATGCATGCCTGCGGAAAAAAAGGCAAGTGTACCACCTGCAAAATGATCGTTTTGTCCGGGATGGAAAACCTCAGTCCCAAATCAGCCGCGGAGGAACGTTTTTATCAATTGGGACGATTGAAGGCTGATGAACGGTTAACCTGCCAAACCCGCTTATTGAAGGGATCACTCCATATCCTGGTGGCTGAAGAGGATAAGCTGCCCCACATCAGCTACGGCGCATGACCGGCCCCGTGTTTCGAATGTCCAGGTAAATGCCGACCCCATGCTTAGAAAAACAAAAGGAATAGTCATCAGCTATATAAAATACAGGGAAACCTCCATCATCGTCAGGATTTTTACCCGCGACCTGGGGTTGAAAACTTACCTGGTCAACGGTGTGAGGCGTGAGAAATCCAAACTAAAAATGGCTTTTTACCAACCGTTGAGCTTGTTGGAACTGGTGGTGTATGACCGGGAGGGAGCTTCCATGAACCGGATTGCGGAAACGAAACTAGCTTATGCGTTTCAGCGGATTCCCTTTGACTTTTACCGTTCGGGCGTAGCCATGTTTATGGGCGAAGTCATCGGCAAGGCGATCTATGACAACTATCAAAATGAAAAACTTTTTGACTTTGTGCAGGATTCAGTAATCTATCTGGACGAAGAGCACGCCAACTTAAGTGTTTATCCGCTGGCGTTCTTGCTGAGGTTGTCTACTTTTTTAGGATTTGCGCCGGCATCTGCCGGGGAGTTTTTTGAACAGATGCAACAGGGTATTGGGCATTTTGCCGTAGATGAGGAGGAAAAATATCACCTTGACCAGTTGCTGCTTTCCCCTTTTGACAGCCCCCTCAGGATTCCAAAAGGTATCAGAAAGCGTCTTTTGGACGATTTGCTGTTGTTTTATAAGCTCCATCTTGATACCTTTTCAGAGGTAAAATCGCATAAAGTACTGAGCCAGATAATGCATGGTGGCTGAAGACAATCCCACATGATGATGAATTATAAATGATTGGGCGTATCAAGGCTCAAATCTATCATTGTTGCGCCCTGATTTTTTCTTGGCACTTTTTGTTCTCTTCTTTAATTATCCGACCTCGCTGAGGTCGACGGAGATACCCGCTTCCGTCTAGCTAACATAATCTGACTCCGCTGGAGTCATTACTGTTAAGCGATCCGGGGAGTTAAATTACCAATCTCCGTCCGTTGACCGTGGACTATCCGGCCGTGTGTGTGTCACGTCCTGATTTTACTTGACACTTTTTTCTTGTTTTATTCTTTTGTTTTCAGTTCTCTTAAATGCTTTTTAGACCAAGAGAGGAAACCTGTCAAGGCCGTAGCGTAGCGGAGTTCATATAGCCTTGACAGGTTTCTGTCTTGGTCTACCTTTGCGTTTGAGAGATGAAAACACTGACAGTCCCTGATGCAACTCCTCGGGCTTTCTCATGTTCAGTGACATGTGGGGTCTTTTAACATTGTAGGCCCACACGGCGTGCTTTACGGCTGCCAGTGCATCTTTCAGGGTTTTGAAATTCCTGTCCAGAAGATATTCCGTCTTAAGGATACCGTTCACCCTTTCGGCAAGAGCGTTGTCATAGCAATTTCCCGCCTCACCCATACTCGGGCTGATCCCGGCCTCTTCCAGCATCTCGGTATAGGCTTTGCTGCAGTATTGGAACCCCCGGTCTGAATGGTGGACAAGCCCGCGGGTGTGCGGACACTGCCCTATAGCCATTCTTAAAGCCTCAACCGCCCACTTTGACTCAAGGCTGTTGCCCAGATGCCAGCCAACAATCTTCCTGCTGTATGCGTCAGTGACCAGAAAGAGGTATTTAAAAGAGGCCCCTACGCGAAGGTAGGTGATATCCGATACCCACGCCTGGTGCGGGGAAGTCCACACCCTTCCGTTGAAAAGGTCCCCAAACTGGCTGTAGCGCATAAAAGACTCGGTTGTGCGCACGTATTTTTTACTGCGCTTCACCAACAGACCCGCATCTCTCAATAAATCAAAGAGCTTGTCCCTGCCTATCTTCAGACCCAAACCCGCAACGTCATCCTTTATCAGCGCCTGGAGTTTCCTGGTCCCAATCCGCGGATGGATCCTGCGCTGTTCCCTGATCATTTCCAGAACAAGCGCATAGCCGGTTTCCTGCTTCGCCTTAAAGGCGGCCCATCCATAATAAGCTGACCGGCTGTAGCCAAAATAGGCGCATGAGGCCGTGATACTTATTCCTTCTTTCCTTTGGAGGACAGCCCGGCACCAAAGTTTTTTTTAAGATCAGTATTGTATTCCTCGTTGGCCACCTCAACAAGAGTTTCCAACATCTGGTTGGCAATAATGGAATCAGCCAAAGCCAGCTTAAGCTTTCTGTTTTCTTCCTCCAGTTGTTTAAGCCTGTTTTTCTCGTCCATAGTCTCAATCCTTACCTTTTTGTTCAAAAGGTGGTCCTTGCCGAAAGACCTGACCCACTTCTGGATCGTCTCGGCTCCCTTGATATCATACTTCTTTCGAAGGTAGGAAAAGGAACTGCCGTTTTCAAGTTCCTCTACCACATGCTTCTTAAAACCAATACTGTACCGCCTGAATTCACGAACACTTTTTGACATGTTTTTTCCGTTTTTAGTTTGACATAATGTGTCAAGCTATTTCAGGACATGTCATCTTATATCTATCTCCTTTGTCTATACAACCTATACAAAAGCACTATGGCCTGTGATGGCCCGACCTACGATCAAAGAATTGATTTCTTTGGTGCCCTCGTAGGAATAAATCGCTTCGGCATCCGCCACGAAACGGGCAA
>DATGOS010000495.1:0-4551 GCA_035305725.1 Cyclobacteriaceae bacterium | reverse complement strand
CACGGACCCGCAGGATCCATCCCCTTTCATTATGGACGCATCCAGGGTCACGACACCTTCCCGGTCGGGCAAACCCTGCAGGCCCACGGACAGGTTGGAAGGATCTGATTCCGTCACCCGAACGCCCTGCTCCACCGCATCCAGGATGTTTCCTGTGGCGTTGAGCGTATCCCATGCCCTGTCATTCGCGGGCATTCCGTGCTTCCAGGTGGAAAGGATAAGTGGCCTGTAAGCAGGACTGCTGTCCTTTATTACTGCCTCCAGGGTGCCGGGAAGCAGGAAAGTACCGGACAGGAGTGATTTTTTTATGAATTTTCTCCTACCTACCATAGACAATTTCGTTTAATTACCTGACCGAATATAATAATATCAACCGAAATGTAGGTGAAAGGGAGCCAAAAAATATGGTTTACATATTTTTTTGTTTAAGTTTGTTTAATTAATAAATTTTTTTAAATTTAACTCAACAAGAATTATCCGGCATGGACTTAGCCAATCCAAAAGTTGTTCTCGATAAACTGGAAAGTGTGGTAGAATCAAAAAACTATCTTCACAAAATCAAAATTATCAAACACTTATATGTAAGAGGGAGCAACACCGCCAGCAATATCGGTCAGCAGGTAGGCATTAGCCTTCCCACGGTGAGCCTGCTATTGGCGGATCTGCTTGACGACAAGCTGGTGGTCAAGGAAGGAAGAGGGGCGTCCCAAGGGGGCAGGAAACCGGACCTCTATGGCCTGGGTGACGACTCATTTTATATTGTAGCCATTGATCTGAGCAAATACTCGGCAAGGGTCGCCATATACAACAGCAAAAACACCAAAGTCTCGGAAGTTCAGCAACTAAAAATTTCCCTGGGCAATGATGCTGAAACCTTAAACAAGCTTCACCGTTTTACCCTGGAAGCCATCAAAAAATCGAAAGTATCCGATAAAAAAATAATTGCCATAGGCGTCAGCATGCCAGGCCTCGTGGACAGCAAGACCGGCATTAACCACACCTACCTGAAAGCGGGCAAAAAACCCCTTAAAGACCAGCTTGAAAAGCTGTTCGGCAAAAAAGTTTTCGTGGACAATGATGCCCGGGCCATGACACTGGCTGAATTTAGATTCGGGCATCCTGAAAAACAAAAAAATGTATTGGGTATATTTGTGGATTGGGGAATAGGACTGGGTATAATCATAGACGGAAAACTATACAGGGGATCTTCCGGATTTGCGGGAGAATTCAGCCATTCACCGCTCTTTGACGCAAAGGAAATAAGCTGTACATGCGGCAAGCGCGGGTGCCTGGAAACCGTGGCCTCAGGAACCGCGGTGGTACGGATGGGCAAAGAAGCTATTGCCATGAAAAAAGGAACCATATTGGCAAATATGGCCAGGGAAAAAGGCGGCGATTACAAGCCGGAATGGGTGGTGGAGGCCGCACTGGCCGGGGACCACGAAGCCATCAGCATTCTGTCCGAGGCGGGCATGAACCTGGGCAGGGGAATAGCTATATTGATCCAACTCTTAAACCCCGGGCTCATCATCCTGGGGGGAACATTGTCGGAGGCAAAAAACTATGTGCTCACGCCCATACAACAGGCCCTCAACATCTACAGTATGCCCAGGTTGTCAGAAAAAACTGAAATCAGGCTCTCCGCCCTCGGCAAAGAAGTGGGGTTAAAAGGGGCTGTGGCCATTGTACACGAATGCATTTTTGAGGATGCGTTCAGCAATTAAATGAATATTACTAAACCTATCGACCAAAAAATCGGTTATTTTATGGTTGAATGACGGGGTGAAAAAACTAGAATTTTAAACAGACCTTAAACAACATCATGTTAGAAAATTATCCTTTATCAAATTCAGAAAAGGCGTTTTTAAAAGAATCTGGGGTGGAAAAAATCAGCACCCAAATTCCTTACATCACCGTGGACAACTTCCCTAAACTGGGATTGATCACCGCCTGTAGATTTCTCGAATGGGTCGCGGAAAACCCGGAAGGGGTGATCAGTTTGCCTACCGGAAAAACGCCGGAGTATTTTATAAAATGGACCGAATACCTGCTCGAAAACTGGGACAACAAGGTCGGTGAGGAAATCAGAGACAGGTACGGGTTAAGCGGGATTAAAAAGCCGGTCCTCAACGGGCTGCACTTTATACAGATCGACGAGTTTTATCCCATTGCCTCCACACAGCAAAACAGTTTTTATCATTACGTCAATAAATACTATATTCAGGGATTTGGGCTGGATCCCAAGAAGGCCCTGCTGATCAACTCGGACGATATCCCGTTGGCGGGAGGAAAAAGTTACAAGGAGATCTTTCCGGACTACAAAGTCGACCTCACCTTGAGATTCCGGGAATATACCAGCGAGCTGGAACGGTTACAGCAGGAGTCCATCTACATGATCGATTTTTGGTGCAGTGAGTATGAAGCCAAAATCAGGGAAAAAGGAGGAATAGGATTTTTTCTCGGAGGAATCGGCCCTGATGGACATATTGCCTTCAATACCCGGGGCTCCGACATATACTCCACCACCAGGCTCACAGAAACCAATTTTGAAACCCAGGCAGTGGCTGCCGGGGACCTGGGGGGAATTGAAGTATCCTCCAACCGGCTGATCATCACCCTGGGGCTGGACACCATTGTCCACAACCCCGAAGCGGTGGCCATCATCATCGCCGCCGGAGAAGCCAAAGCACAAATTGTCAAGGAATCACTGGAAAACAAACTGAACAATGTTTATCCTGCCACCGTGCTGCAAAAGCTGAAAAACGGAAGGTTTTACCTCACCAAGGGAGCCGCTTCCAAACTGGTAGACAGCGTGGATCAGTTTTACAAAACGGGTGAATGGACTGACCTGAAAAGTGAACGTGCCGTGATTGAACTTTGTAAAAAGCTCAAAAAATATGGCCACCGGCTGACAATGGAAGACCTAAAGCAGGACAAATACACCAGCCAGATTCCAAATTTAAACGAAAACACCGTCAATGAAGTGATTGAAAGTATCACCAAAAAAATCGACCGTGGCATGGCGGAAGAGAAAAACGAGGTGTTTTTACATACGGGTCCCCATCACGACGACATCTCCCTGGGTATCTTGCCGCACATCACCGGGCAACTGCATGAAAACTCAAACAAAGCTCATTTTGCCGTCCTGACCTCGGGTTTCACGGCCGTCACTAACTCATTTGTAATCGATACGCTGCAGTTTACCAAAAGGCTCCTGGATACCGGCCTCATCCAGATGGTAAGGTATGAAGATTTTTTCGAATCGGGATACAACCTGAAAAAGGACAAAGATGTCTATCATTTTCTTACCAACGTGGCTTCCGGAAACACGGCAGAAAGACTCAGGGGCCTCAGCCATAGAGTGGTAAGGGCCATTGTCACGATTTATGGGGTCAAATCCGTCGCCCAACTTCGGGAAAAAATCAACGAAATCATCAGCATCCTCAAAAACTCCTACGATGGGGAAAAGAACCCGCCAAAAATCCAGACACTGAAAGGAATGATCAGGGAATTCGAGGAGGAACTGGTATGGGCGCACTTTGGGGTACAGGTAAAAAACGTACATCACCTAAGACTGGGCTTCTACACCGGAGACATCTTTACCGAGCAGCCTGACAAGAAACGGGACGTCGAGCCCATCGTGGAGATGTTAAAATCCATTAAACCGACCAAACTAAGCCTGACACTGGATCCTGAAGGCAGCGGACCCGATACCCACTACAAAGTACTCCAGGCTACGGCGGAGGCCGTGAGACAATGGGGTAAAGAGGAAGACCTGAGCAATCTGAAGATCATCGGGTACAGAAACGTGTGGTTTAGATTTGACGCGGCCGAGGCAAACGTGATCGTCCCTGTTTCCCTGGGCGACATGTCCGTCATGGAAGATTCCTTCTCCAACTGTTATTTGAGCCAGGTGAACGCCTCATTCCCGAGTTATGAACATAATGGCAAATTCAGTACGCTGGCCAAAAGGACCTGGGTAAACCAGCTCAATGATGTTCAGTTGTTGTTGGGGAAAAATTATTTTTACCAGCATGACACCGCCGAAGTAAGGTCAAGTCACGGTCTGATTTTCTTCAGGGAGATGGACGTAAATGAATTTTTGGCCCAAGCCAGGGAGCTTGAAAAAACGATGGAAGGCTTATTGTAAAATCTGTTTTCGTACCTGTCTTCCTCCCAAACAAAAGGGACGGTTGCTTCCTTGCAACAGGAAAACCGGCAGGGATTATTTTGTGTTCATGAAAGAAAATAAAATTGCACTGGGGCTGGATATAGGCGGAACTAAAATCAGTTCCGGGGTCAACAAATCCGGCAAAATTCTGGAGCAAAAGGAGATTGATACCCCCTATGACAGCCCACAGGAACGGATATTGGAAGTAATAGCAGACCAGGTAGCCTCCTACCTGACTTTCGGTTTTGATGCCATTGGCATCGGAATTCCGGGGCTGGTCGACCCGATAAGGGGAATCGTTTACAACCTGGCCAATATCCCGTCCTTTCAAAGGGTGTATTTAAAGGATTATCTGGAATCCAAATTTAATGTTCCGGTGT
>DATGOS010000494.1:0-3200 GCA_035305725.1 Cyclobacteriaceae bacterium | reverse complement strand
AAGCTGTACATCTTGTCCAGATGCTTTTCCCATCTTCCCGACAGCCGCTCCTCAAACACCGGCCCGAGGAGTTCATCTCCCCTTACCCTGGTGTAAAACGTATTGACCAACAACTGAATATCCTCAAACACAAGTATGTCTTTTTTATTACGGTTTTCCATGGCTTCCAATTTTATTCATGGCAAATATAAATATATTATATAAAAATACCTTTTTATCTGAATTTATTTAGAATTTGTCGCCTTTGGTTCTTCGATAGCTGCGAAGCCTCCTGTACCTCCGGTTCACAAAAATTGGAAGATGCCCGGCCGGGACTGGCATTCAACGGAAATTTTACATTAATTTGTGCATGAGTTTATGGGTGACCTCTTTAAATTCGGGAAGCAACGGCAATTGTTTTTATATCGGCAACGAAAAGGAAGCGGTACTGGTGGATGCGGGGATCAGTTGCCGGGAAACAGAGAGGCGTATGGAACGGCTCAACCTTTCCATGAAAAAAGTCAGGGCCCTGTTTATTTCCCACGAACACACTGACCATGTAAGGGGCGTACGGGTATTATCCAAAAAATACCAGCTTCCGGTCTACAGCACGCCCGGAACGTTAAGAGCCCACCATTTTCATCCCTTATACCAGGACCACCGCACTTTTAGTCCTTACGAATGTATTCAGATCGGCGGCCTGAAGATCACGGGATTTCCCAAAAATCATGACGCCCACGATCCGCAAAGTTTTATTATACAACATCAGGAGACCTGTGTAGGCATATTTACGGATATTGGAGAACCCTGTGCGCATGTGATTAAACAATTCAAATGTTGTCATGCCGTGTTTTTGGAAACCAATTACGATGCCCGGATGCTGGAGACCGGCCGGTATCCTTATCATCTGAAGCGCCGCATTGCCGGCCATCTGGGCCACCTATCCAACGAACAGGCCCTGGACTTGTTTTGTCGGTACAAGCCCCCTTTCTTAACCCATCTTTTTCTTTCTCATCTTTCCCAGGAAAACAACGATCCGGATCTGGTGTACAGCATGTTTCAGGCCCATGCGGGAGGCGTCGAAATTGTGCTTACCTCAAGAACCGCCGAATTGCCTTTGTTTAAGATTAGCCCCGGCCCATTAGCGCCACCAAAACCGGTTCCGGTACAGCTTTCCCTGTTTCATTCCAGCCCTTAACAGGCCTTAGCCGCGCCGCTGTCGACAAAGCCGTTGCCATTCGCGCCAAGGTTAATCCAGCGTGGCCAATAAATCCGAAAGAGAAAGTCTTCGGGTATACATATCAACGGACCCGTCATCCTTTTTTGGCCACAGTTCCCTTGGCCGGTCCCAATACAGTTCCACCCCGTTGCCATCAGGATCGTTGAGGTACAAGGCCTCGGAAACCCCATGATCGCTGGCTCCAGCCAAAGGGTAGCCCTGTTCGTTCAACCTGTTCAATATGGCCGCCAAATCCCGTCTCGTGGGATAGACAATGGCGGTGTGATACAGGCCCACGCCGCCGACGGGTGCCGGTCCGGCACCTTTGCTATGCCAGGTATTGAGCCCGATGTGGTGATGGTATCCCCCCGCAGACACAAAGGCTGCCTGGTCCCCGTACATCAACATCAGCTCAAAACCCAATAAATCGCAATAAAAGGCAAGAGCTCTATCAAGATCCGCTACTTTGAGGTGTACATGCCCAATCCGCGTCTGGGCCGGAACGGTATATTTTTCATGATTGTCCATAATCACCCGGCTTTATTAGCTTTATACGAATGTATTTATTTTCTTTTTTTAATTCTTATTGACCCTCGCCAATAAAACATTGTCCAGAGAATACCTTCCGCTTCCAGTCTGCAAGAGCGTGGCATACACTAAAAGAAACAGCAAACCAAGTTCCTGTTTTGCAAAAGGATCGTTCCAGTGTACGTAAAACACCGCCACTAACATGGTAACGATCAGCGGAATCACCGCCAGCCGGGTGCCCAGGCCGAACAGGATTAACAGGGAACAAAGCACTTCCGAAAAAACCGCAAGCGTAAGAGACAGTTCTGGGCTCATGCCCAAAACCGCCGGAAATTCCACGGGGGCTCCCGAAAATAACATCAATAATTTTGGAATACCGTGGTTCAACATCAACGCTGCAATGCCTATTCGGATCATCAGCAATATGCTGTCCATTTTGAACGGGCTGGGGTCTATTATTTTTGTCATTTCTAATATTGTTTTAATATACTTCCTGCTTTCTATGAAGAAGAGTGAAACACCGGCAGCCGGTCCGCTACCAGTGTCTTCAAAATGTTGGTAATTAGTTTTGCTTATTGTTTGATAAACTCTCCATCGGCTTTGATCTTCACCTCGTCGCTGATCATTAATTCGGGAAAATCAGGACCGATGTTAAAGTCCGACCGGTTTAAAGTGCCGGTCAACTGGAATCCTGAAGTGACGGCTCCGTTTTGGGGGTTTTCTATTGTTCCCCTGTACCACAACTCCATGGTCACCGGTTTCGTGATTCCGTGGAGGGTTAGGTCTCCGGTAAGTTTGTACCTGTCTTTACCGGCTTTTTTGATCGAAGTACTCTTGTAGGTCATTTTGGGAAATTTCTCCACATTAAAGAAATCAGCACTCCTTAAATGGTCATCCCGCATTTTTACCTCAGTATCGATGGAGGCTACATCCACGGTCAAATCAAAAACCGCATCGCTAAAGTTGTCTTCAGAAGCGACGATGGTAGCGTCAAATTCGTTGAACAAGCCCGCTACATCGGAAATCCCCAGATGCACGGTAGAAAAAGCCAGTTTAGAATGGGCATTGTCTGCCGTCCAGGTTGACTGTGCGAACCCTGTGCTGCTAAATAAAGCCAGCACCAGAACAGATAATAATTTTTTCATCATCATTTTGGTTTAAATATGTTTTGTTTGGTATTCTTTTTTGTAGGGCATGATTGTGCCCGCTAGTATGCCACGGTAAACCTTTGCCGAATATGTCGGGGGTTTTCCAATTCGTCCAGCACGGCGACGGCCACATCCTCCACGGAAATGACACTATGCTTACCCTCCCCGTCCAGAATCGGATTTTCCAGCCCTGTTCTATAAGTGCCTTTCCTATTCCCAGAAGTTCCCTGGAACATACCCGGGGCGGGACTCAAGAAGGTCCAGTCCAGGTCTTTTTCCTTCCGAAGCACATCCAGGTAATCCCGGGCAGCCATGGCTCCCGCTCG
>DATGOS010000493.1:0-3470 GCA_035305725.1 Cyclobacteriaceae bacterium | reverse complement strand
CCGGCAGTTTTCGGTCCTGGCGTTTTCCAAGGCAGCCCCGGCCGGGTTTGCGGCGGCGTTGGCCGGGTTTGTGAAACCCCGGATCATTTCCCCTTTTTCATAGACGGCCCCGTCAATGGGGTTGTCGTCCCAGTCGGCCCTCAGTAAGGTTCCTGTAAACGTGGCTTTTTCAAGTTTATGGCCATTGGCGGCCAGTGCAAAGGGATCGCAGGCGAGTTGTGCAAGAAAGGCCATGTTTTCCCCGCCAGTTTTGACCACAACAATGGCTTCGATGATGGGCTGAAGGAAGTACTTGCCCAGTTCGAGCCTGTACCGGGTATCCTCACTGTACAGGATTACCCCCGGCCTTGCCGGGCTCTCATAATCCACGGGCGCCCAAACCCAACCAAATTCTTTGTTTTTTTTGTTTTTGGGTTTTTGAGCTTTCTTCCATTCTACGTTCCTTCTGTGGGTTTTGCCGCGCCTTTCATTCGGGAGTTTGGCAAACCTGGACAGGTATTCCCCTTTGAACCAGTCTTCCGCCTCGCCGATACTCAGATCGCCCGGGGTTTCGTCAGGGGATATCATTTCGTCTATAAGATCAGGGCCGCAGCCCACCACGGTCAGCCCGCCTGTCAGCGTGACGAGCGTTTTTATAAATCGGTCCCTTTTCATCTGATATGTTATTTGTTGTCAATCCCCTATATGTGGATTGGGAAAGAACTCATCCCCCACCAACCACATAAAAATTCATGATAAACCAAATAAATAAAAATATACACCGATATCCAGCAAAAAAACACTTCTTTATAACGTTAGCTTGGCATCGACAATGTAAATAATATTTTAAATAAAAACAATAATTTAAATTATTTCAGGACAAATATTTTGATGCTGCTAGCAAGAATATTCAACCGTTGAAAAAACGGAAAAGCCAACCATCAATTGGTAGTGCATTATTCGTGTATCCGTGATAGTATTTTTTCTTCTGCCGCAAAGACTGTGGAGGTAAATGTCAATCCTCCTATTCTTGATGGCCTGGTGTCTTAGCGGCAGATCGCTGTGCATCCCCGCGGCTCCATGGGAAACTTTTTACAAGTCTTTTTATTTTTTGATTCTCAATCCAATTATGATAAGATAATCGACTGAATATAAACCAGCAATCAGGGCTGGGCCAAATCAATAGGATACCACTTCAGGGCGTTTTGGGTATAAATCTTATCCACCACATCCCTGGGAAGCCTGAGGCCTTTGAACTTCCCGTTGACGGTTTCGTTTTGCATGCTGTCCGCCGTGACAAAATACTGCCAGTCTCTAAGCCAGGTTTGGTGGGCATGGCTTTTTACTGCCTCCGGCGCCGCGTCTTTGGTAATGTGCAAGTCCGTCCCGTACATTATCCGGTCCTGATAATTGATAAAAAAGTCATATACCCTTTGCCAATTCTCCAGGGACTGGTACTGCAAGTGAGGTATCCTGGCCGTCAGGTCCACGGCCATATTCGGATATTTCTCAAGGCGTTTGGCGATTTCATCCACACTCCATTCCATGCTGCCCAAGTGGGTGCCTATAAACTTCAGGTTTGGAAATTTATCCAGCATTCTGTCCCGGGCGGCTATTAATTCCTCATACGAGGGGTATTCCGGATGCAGGTACATGTGGTATTGTGGGTGCGATTTAAAGTAGTTCCGGTCATTGTTCACCGTCATCTCTTCCAGGGGAAGCCAGCAGTTTTTGGGTTCTCCGATATGCCCGCAGACCGGGATGCCATTTTCTTCCAAAAAACTAAAAACAGGATAAAAAACCGGATCGTCTATGGTTATAAAGTCTCCTGCCTCGTTCTTAATGACCATGCCTAAGTTTTTCCAGACTTTGATCCCAATGCTTCCCCTGTCCATGCTACTTTTAATATAATCAATTGCCCTTTCATCCCACCCGGGTTCTTGAATGGTTTCCGTTTCAAAGGTGGACAAAAAGTAGACCCGCTCAGGATGTGCTTTTTGTTGCCCGGAAGCAATATTTAACTGCTGGTCAATGGGAGGATAGTCCGGCACTTCCACATTGATGGTGAGCAGGATGAAGTTGTCTTTTTCGGCCTGTTCCACAAGGCTTTGATCCCCCGTGTTGATGTGTACATGCACATCGATTTTATCTACCTGAGCATAATCCTCCAGGGTATAATAGTCCTCCTCCTCGTGATTGCTGGGATTACAGGCGATTAAGCCGTTAAGGAATAAAAGGAAAAGGGTTATGAACCCGAATGGTTTTCTGATCTTCATATGTCAAAGCTATTAAAAAAATAAAAAGGTTATGAAAACAATTTTTATTTATTGTTAACTTTAAAGGGTGTAAAAGGCTTTCGTTATGAGGACAAATGGTTTGCTTACCTTTATCGCCTTGTTGTTTTTGATAGGCTGCGCCGAACGCAAATATGTCGTGATCGAAACAGACAATCCGCCTTTCTATGAAAATACTGCTTTCAACAGTTTTGAAGACCTCCGCTCCCCTAAGTTCGAACGACTGAAAACCAAGTACCAGTTGGATACGGTCCTCAGGGGGGAAGAGGATGAATTCCGCAGAATCCTGCTTTTGCGGAACTGGATTAAGGACGTTATTAAAATCGATGATTTTGGAGACCCTTATCCGGGCGGAGGGACCGTGGAAGGAATCCTGGATGAAGCGCTACAGGGCACCGGCTTCCACTGCGGGCACTATATGAAAGTGCAAAACGGCATCATGAATGCCTACGGCTATGTGACCCGTGTCCTGGGTGCCGGGCCTGGAGAAAAAGGGGGCAGGGATGGCCATCATGGGGTGAATGAAATCTGGTCCAACACTTTTCAAAAATGGTTTTTGTCTGATGCCAAATACAATCATCATTTTGAGAAAAATGGGATTCCATTATCGGCCCTGGAAATCCGGGAGGAGTATCTGAAAAACAAGACGGCGGATGTGGTGGTGGTAAAAGGTCCCCATAGAGAAGTCATTCAGGTTGATCCTGAGACCCGCGATACCAAGGAAGAATTTGCCCAAACTTATACCTGGCTAGAGTACTTTACCAACAGTGATCTATTTACCAAAGGAGACGATCATGAGTTTCTCCTGACGGTATATGAGGATGATTACTTTAAAAACAATACCTGGATATGGGATGGAAAACCCCATTGGGCTTATGACAAACCCGAATTTATGATCCGGGAACCAAGTCGGCACGCGATTGAATGGACCCCAAATACCATACGGTCCGCCGTGGATATTTCGGGAGGCAAAGCCAGGATTAACCTGTAATCGCAAACGCCGAATTTCAGGGAGTATCAAATGAAAGCGGGCAAGTCAGGAAACTGGCAAGCGGTCAAGTCGCCCGTGGCGTTGCCTTTAGAAGAGAAAGCTTATGACCTGACATTCCGCGCCGTTAACCTTGCGGGCGTGACGGGGCCGGAACATACCATAAAGATTAGGAGGGAGTAATAATTTACATCTTTTTACCACGGAGG
>DATGOS010000492.1:0-9613 GCA_035305725.1 Cyclobacteriaceae bacterium | reverse complement strand
GAATTCAGCCCACATGAAAGAATCAAAGGCAATCTGCTGATTACCATCAATGAGATGCCCCAAATAAACCTGTTTAATGCCACCGTTCAGGTGCAGACCCTGCGGCCCGTATATGGGTCCAATTATGAAAGCCTGCTCTTTAATTTTGCGGACAGAAACTGGACCTTTGAATATGTGGAGTCTCAGCCATTGGAATTTCAGCGTTTTTCTTTTGTGGACAATATTTCCTCCCTTTTGGCATTTTATGCGTATATCGCGTTAGGAATCGACTATGATTCCTTTTCGCCCCGGGGAGGGGATTCGATATTTGAGATTGCCAACAGCATCGTATCCAATGCGCAGCAATCTTCAAGGCCCGGCTGGAACCAAAATCCGTCTGAGCGAAGGAACCGTTACTGGCTTTCCAATGCCCTATATGGTTCACAGGCCATGGTACCGGTCAGGGATGCTTATTATCTTTACCACAGACAGGGGATGGATTTGTTAGCGGCAAGACCCAATGAAGCCTACCAAAACATACTGGAGGCGATAAGAAAAGTTTCAGAAGCAAACAGAGCCCAACCCAATAGCATCCTGACCATTACCTTTATGGATGCCAAGTCAGATGAGATCAGCAAGGTACTCAAAAACGCTTCTTTGGAAATACGAACGGAAGCCGTGGAGTTGCTGCTGCAAGTGGACCCGAATAATGCCCGGAAATACAACGAAATTCTCAAAGGTTAATGTCTGAGAGGGCATCTAAACCATCACTAAAATGCTAAAACACCTCAGCATATCCAACTATGCCTTGATAGAAGCCCTGGAAATGGAACCCTCCAGCGCCTTGAATATGATAACGGGTGAGACAGGGGCAGGCAAATCAATTATGCTTGGGGCTGTGGGATTGTTGCTTGGAAACCGTGCAGACAGCAAAGCCTTGTACGATCTAAATAAAAAATGTATTATTGAGGGAGTGTTTAATATCAGTTCTTATGGTCTGAAGCCTTTCTTTGATGCTGAAGACCTGGACTATGAGGAAAACAGCATCATTAGAAGGGAAATTCTACCCTCCGGCAAATCCCGCGCTTTTATCAATGACAGTCCGGTCAAGCTTGAAATCTTAAAGACGCTCGGCAAATCGCTGGTGGATATCCATTCCCAAAGCGACAACCTCTTATTGGCCGCATCGGAATACCAATTGGCCCTTATTGATAATTTTGCCGAAAACGGTCCTCAACTTTCCGCTTATGCAGAAAAGTTCAGGAGTTACAGAAAGGCCAGGAAGGCCTACGATGCCTTGTCCAGGGAAGCGTTTGAACTAAAGAAGGAGGCGGATTACAACAAGTTTCAGTTGGAGGAGCTGTCGGTCCTGAAGCTGCAGGAAGGGGAGCAGGCAGAACTGGAGGAACAGCAGGAGATTCTTGACAACGCCGAAGAGATCAAGGCGAAAATCAATGAAACGCTCGTACAACTCAATGCGGAACAGTTTGGTGCCATGACATTGCTCAGCCAGGTCAGCCAAAGCCTTAATCATCTGTCGGGTTATGGACAGAGGTTTTTGGATCTGAAGGAGAGGTTCAGGACAGCAGTAATCGAGATTACCGATATCGCCGCCACCCTGGAGGAGGCCGACAATCATCTGGAAGTAGACTTTGACCAGTTGCAATCCATCAGGGAGCGCTTAAGCAGGATCTACCAGTTGCAGCAAAAGCACGGTGTGGGTACCGTGGAAGAACTCATCAGGTTGGAGTCTGAACTTGCAGAAAAGGTGTTTCAAACGGAGCACCTGGATGAAAAGCTGGAAGAACTCCGTGAGGACATGGAAGGGGAATGGGAAGCCCTGCTTCTTCAGGCAAATTTATTGAGGGATGCCAGAAAGGCGTCCTTTAGCAGTTTTAGTCAAGAGCTGACACGGTTGCTGGGTCAGTTGGGAATGGAAAACGCGGTCATACAAATAACGGTCAGGGACATTGAGCCTACCCCGACCGGGATGGACGAGTTGGAGATTTTGTTCTCCGCCAATAAAGGTATTAAACCACAACCCATTCGGGAAGTTGCTTCAGGTGGGGAATTTTCAAGGTTGATGTTTGCCATAAAGTTTATGCTGGCAGACAAAATGGCCTTACCCACATTGATTTTTGATGAGATCGACACGGGAGTTTCCGGGGAAGTGGCTTTCAAAATGGTGGGGATGATGCAGGAAATTGCCAAAAATCACCAGGTAATCTGCATCAGTCATTTGCCCCAGGTGGCAGCAAAAGGTGACCTGCACTATTTTGTTTTCAAGGACAACAGTGCGGAAAGGACGGTCAGCAAAATCCGGCTCCTGTCCCCTGAGGAAAGGGAAACTGAAATCGCCAAAATGATCGCGGGGGCTAATCCTTCCGCTACGGCATTTGAAAGTGCCAGGGAGTTGCTGAAACAGCAATGAATTCAAATGCCTTTTCAAACTTCAAAAATGAACCTTTAACTTAAAAATATTATGGCCAGTAACTTACTAACAGGAAAAAAAGGAATCATCACGGGCGCTTTGGACGAAAACTCCATTGCCTGGCAAACGGCTCTTAAGGCAAAGGAAGAGGGAGCTAATTTTGTTTTGACAAATGCACCCATTGCCATGAGAATGGGTGCGATCCAGGACCTGGCCAAGGAATGTGATACCATCGTCATCCCGGCGGATGCCACTTCGGTGGAAGACATAGAAAAGCTCTATGATGAGGCAAAAGAATTTTTGGGGGGAAGTTTTGACTTTTTACTGCATTCTATCGGAATGTCTCCAAATGTCAGAAAAGGGCGCCCCTATGGAGATCTCAACTACGACTGGATGCAGAAGACCTTTGATATTTCGGCCATGTCTTTTCATAAAATGATTCAGGTGGCGGAAAAAAAGGACATGATGAATGAATGGGGCTCTATTGTGGGGCTTTCCTATATTGCCGCACAAAGGGTTTATCCGTTTTACAACGACATGGGGGAGGCCAAAGCTTTGTTGGAAAGCATCGCGCGGAGCTATGGCTACCGCTACGGCAAACTGAAAAAGGTCAGGATCAACACCATTTCCCAATCCCCCACCAAGACCACCGCGGGTACGGGCATAGGCGGTTTCAGCGCCTTTTACAACTTTGCAGATGCCATGTCCCCGCTCGGGAACGCTTCCGCCGAATCCTGTGCGAATTACATCGTGTCGCTATTCTCGGATTATACCCGCATGGTTACCATGCAAAACCTTTACCATGACGGAGGTTATTCCTTTACAGGGATTTCCGAGGACATCATAGAGGAATACATGCAGAAGAACAGCGAGGGTGCTTGATCCCAGCGAAATTTTCGCTTGAACCTTCGCTTGGCGGGCCCAAAAAACCCGCCTGCTTTATAATATTGAATTAAGTTTAAAATGTCAGAAAGAGAATTTGAGATTAATATCAATCCCGACTGGTTAAAAAAATATCTTGGCAAAATACTGATCGGTATTTTTTTGTTCGTAATGCTGATTACATCGGTCAAAACCGTAGGACCCGAGGAAGAAGGCGTAGTGGTTCAGTTTGGCCGGTTCAACCGTACCGTCGATCCCGGGCTAAACTTTATCATGCCTTTTGGTTTTGAAACCATGCACAAAATACCCGTGCAACGCCAGCTTAAACAGGAGTTTGGATTTAGAACCAGTGAACTGGGACCAAGGACGGAATATGACAAGGAACAATATGTTGACGAGAGCTTGATGCTCACCGGAGACCTTAATTTAACGGACGTAGAATGGGTGGTTCAATACCGGATCACGGACTCTTACAATTATCTCTTTAAGGTGAGAAATGCGGAAAAAACGCTTCGCGACATGTCGGAAGCTGCCATGCGGAAGATCGTCGGTGACCGAACCGTCAATGAGGTACTGACCGTCGGCAGACAGGAGATATCCAGCAGTGTTGAGGCGCTGCTACAGGAGATGTGCAACGAGTATGAAAACGGGATCAGGATTGATCAGGTGGTATTGCAGGATGTAAATCCGCCTGACCCAGTAAAACCCTCTTTCAATGCGGTAAACGAGGCACAACAGGAAAGGGAAACCCTGATCAACCAGGCAGAGGCCGAATACAACCGGGTGATACCCCGGGCCAGGGGAGAAGCCAAGGAAACCATTCAGTTGGCAGAGGCATTTGCCCTGAACCGGGTAAACAGGGCAAAAGGAGAAGCCACCCGCTTCAATTCCCTGTTTTCGGAATATCAAAAAGCCCCGGAAGTAACCAAGCAGAGAATTTATTTAGAAACCATGGAAAGGATTCTGCCCAAGCTAGGGAACAAAATCATCACCGATGAGCAGGGGAGTAATGTGCTCCCGCTATTGAATCTTAATCCAGTGAAAGAATCCGCACCATGAACAAAAAAAATCTAGCTATAATCGTGCTTATTGTATTGGGTATCGTCCTGGCTAACGGAACATTTTATGTGCTTGACGAAACCCAACAGGCCATAGTCACCCAATTTGGAAGGCCAATCGGCGAACCAAGAACCACCCCGGGTATCAATATTAAAGCGCCCTTTATCCAAAAGGTACAGTTTTTCGACAAAAGGTATCTTGAATGGGACGGAGAGAGAAACCAGGTGCCTACCGTGGACAAAAAGTTTATTTTTGTAGACAGCTATGCGCGGTGGCAAATCACCGATCCACTGCAGTTTTTTATCCGGTTAAGGGATGAAAGCTCTGCCCGTTCAAGGTTGGATGATATATTGGACGGCGAAACCCGTAATGCCATCGCCAGTCATAACTTGCTGGATTTGGTCAGGTCCACCAACCGGGATCCTGAAATTACGGAGGAATTTATGGAGGAACTGGAGGTGTTGGAAAACATTCAAGTGGGCAAAGCCAGGATAGAGCAGATCGTTCTTGACAAGGCCAACCAGAGGACGTCTGATCTGGGCGTCAGGATACTTGATTTCAGGTTTAAAAGGATGAACTATGTGGACGAAGTCAGGGACCGGGTGTATGACCGCATGATCAGTGAGAGAAACAGGATTGCCGATCAGTTCAGGTCTGAAGGGCAGGGGGAAGCCAGGATTATCGAGGGAAGCAAAGAACTTGAACTGGCGGAAATACAGTCAAATGCCTTTAGGACTGCGGAGGAAATAAAGGGTAAAGCGGATGCGGAAGCTACCGCCATTTATGCATCGGCTTTTAATCAAAACAGGCAGGCGGTGGATCTTTACAAATTTTTGCGGACCATGGAAAGCTTTGAAAAATCCATGGATGAAAAAACCAGCATCATCCTGTCCACAGATAGCGAATTCTACAAGTACCTGAACAGTCTGAATTGACGGCAATACCCATACAGCCGGTTAACTGATCCTGCTCCAGTTTACGGCATGTTTCTTCTGTCGCCGGATCTGCTGCAGCGTCATCAGGTTGTTTGGCAGTTCAAGGTTCGGATCCTCCTGAAGCAAACGTTGGGCGGCATCTCTGGCCATGGTCAGCACAGCCGCATCCTTGCTGAGATCAGCAATCAGCAAGTCGGCGATACCACTTTGCTGGGTTCCTAAAAGATCACCGGGTCCCCGAAGTTTCAGGTCAACATCCGCAATCTCAAACCCGTCATTGGTGCGGACCATGGTTTCCAGTCTGATTCTGCTTTCCCTGGAAAGCTTATAGCTGCTCAGGAGCAGGCAATAGGACTGCTCAGCGCCCCGGCCAACCCTTCCCCGAAGCTGGTGAAGCTGTGAAAGCCCAAACCTTTCTGCGTTTTCAATTACCATCACCGAGGCATTCGGGATATTCACCCCCACTTCGATCACCGTAGTAGCCACCATGATTTTTGTTTCGCCCTTGATAAAACGCTGCATTTCGTAATCCTTGTCTACCGGTTTCATATTGCCGTGAACAATGGCAATGGGAAATTGTGGAAAAGCGCGGCAAATACTTTCATAGCCGTCCATGAGGTTCTTCAGGTCCAGCTTTTCTGACTCCTCTATCAAGGGATATACGATATAGACCTGACGTCCCTTTTCTATTTCATTTTTAATGAAGCCAAACACCTTCAGGCGGTCTTTATCATAGCGGTGTACCGTTTTGATCGGTTTCCTTCCCGCAGGCATTTCATCCAAAACAGAGATGTCCAGATCGCCATACAGTGACATGGCCAATGTACGGGGGATTGGGGTGGCGGTCATCACCAGTACATGGGGAACAAAAGCTGCGTTTTTGGCCCAAAGCTTGGCGCGCTGGGCGACGCCGAACCGGTGTTGTTCGTCAACGATCGCCAATCCCAGGTTTTTAAACTGAACTACATCTTCCAATAGGGCGTGGGTACCGATAAGAATATGAAGCTCCCCTGTCTCAAGGGTTTGATGGATAATTTTTCTCGCTGATTTTTTAACCGATCCGGTAAGTAGTGCAATATTTAGCCCCATAAGGTCAGCATACGGCTTAAGTCCTGTATAATGTTGGGTCGCAAGAATTTCCGTTGGGGCCATAAGGCAGGTTTGGGCACCTGAACCAATGGCGATCAAAATGCAGGCAAAGGCTACGATTGTTTTACCACTGCCCACATCGCCCTGCAGGAGCCGGTTCATTTGTTTACCGGATTTCATGTCCCGAAACACCTCCTTGATCACTCTTTTTTGCGCTCCGGTCAGATCAAAAGGAATATGCTCCTTGTAGAACCTGGTCAAAAGCCCCGTCTGGCTCAAAACCTGCCCCGGGAATTTCTCCGTCCTTCCCAGTTTGAGCTTCAACAAGCGTAGCTGAAGGAAGAAAAACTCTTCAAACTTCAGCCTGAACCTTGCCGCCTTCAGTCTTTCAGGACTGTCGGGAAAATGGATTTGGCGGAGCGCTTCCTTTTTCCCCATCAAGCCGTACCGCTGGAGGATATCATCAGGCAGGGTTTCGGAAATGTGGGGATAAGCCTGACTGACCAGAACTTCCATAACTTTGGAAATTCCCTTGCTGTCCAGAAAGTTTTGCCGGAGTTTTTCGGTGGTTGAATAAATAGGCTGGAAACTGTTATTTTGTACCGGATCACCCGTCAGTAGCTCCATTTCGGGATGCGCGATCGAGAATTTCCGACCATAGAGGCTCGGCTTGCCAAATACAAGGTAACTTGCTCCCTTTTGTAACTTTTTCACGACCCACTGCAGACCCTTAAACCAGGTAAGCTCCATTTCCCCGGTCTCGTCCACCATATGCGCTACCAGTCTTTTTCGCCTGCCCTCACCCAAAACCTCTACCTGCCGAAGCCGCAATGCCAGCTGCACATAGTGTAAATCATTGTGAAGCTGGTTTATTTTCAGGATTTTTGACCGGTCTTCATACCGGAACGGGTAATGTTGAATCAGTTCACCAAACGTAAATATGTTCAGCTCCTTGTTGATTAAAGCGGCTTTTCGGGGACCCAACCCCTTGAGGAACTCTATTTTGGTATCAAAAAAGCCCGGCAATTTCTAAAAGATTAATGGAGGTAGAACGCCCAAAGATGAAATTTAACAGGAATAAGTTTCATAAGCCAACTTCTTGCATCAATTCTCTGATCGCTGCCCTGTTCTCCTTCAGTGACTTCAACAAATAATACTGGTTCTTGGCCCGGTGCAGGTTTTGCAAGGGATAATTTATATTGTAGTAGATGTTACCATTCAGGTAATCCGCCAAAAACCGAAGGCCCATGATATAGGTCATCATTTCTCCACCGTAAGGCAAAGACTTCAGTTCCTCTCCGGAGATCAGTGGTTTTAACGGCCGGCTAAAACCCGAAAGCAACCCCTTGTATTTTTCCAAATCTACACCGATCCCCTGCCACTTTTGGGAGGATTCATCCTCAGTGCAGGCTACTGTCCGCACCAGGTCACCAAAATCATAAAAAATAAAACCGGGCATGATGGTGTCCAGATCGATCAGGGCCCTTACTTCGGAGAGCTTTTTTTCAAAGATAAGGTTGTTGATTTTTGTATCGCTGTGGGTAACCCTCAAGGGGAGTGTCTTCTGATAGCTCTCGTATTGTTCCAAAAGGTCGGTTTGGTCCCGGTAAAATTCAATCAGTTCCCTAAGCTCCCCGTCTATCGGCAGGGCGGTATGCTGGATGCTGTCCAGCAGTTGCTGATAACGAAGCGTGAGGTTATGGAAATTCTCTATGGGTTCCTGCAGATTTTCCGTGGGGACCTCCAGAAAAGTGCCGGAGAAAATACCGAAAGCTTCTGCCGCCAAAAATGCATGACTGGGAAGTTCCACGGCATCCCGGGTGATCCCGGGGATAAAGGGAAACAAACGATACAACTGATGGTCCTGCACTGTAAAGAAATCCCCTGATTTGTTTTTAATCGGAAGGGGTAGGGCAAAGGGTAACTTTTTATCTCCAAGATGTTTTCCAAGAATATCTTGATTGGCTGAGATCCGCTCAGGATATTTGAAGACCTTGTTGTTAAACGCCTGTATGATGTATTGAACAGCACCATTATCGAGTAAGTAGGTGCTGTGGATATGTCCCGAACCATATCGTTTTATGTCAAAGTTTTTGTCACCACAATCATAGGCTTCAAGGACCGTTAATATTTTCCGCATTGCTATTGATTATTTTCTGTAAGAAAACCAAAAATACAATCGAATCCTTGATTTCAATGAACTAAGCCGCATCTTTATCTTTGCCTGGCTTGAAGAAGCTTATTTTTTGTCCGGAAAGGATAGTTCTTTGCCGTTTCTAAATTAATGAATAGATTAGCGCATTATTAAAATGGCGGGCAATACCAATCCCAGAGCTCGTTCCCAAACGTAAAGAAGGGTATAGTGTTTAGCCAGACATATCCATCATGTTTTTGAAATTATGGTCATTTCTACCTTAGACTGGGGCATTATTGTTGCCTTTTTTATTGTATCACTGTTGATTGGGGTTCTCACTGCAAGGACGGCCGGAAAAAGTGCCAAAGAATTTTTTCTTTCGGGCCGCAATATGCCCTGGTGGCTGCTTGGTGTTTCGATGGTGGCCACTACGTTTTCAGCGGACACGCCTAACCTTGTTACCGATATTGTGCGAAAAAACGGAGTATCAGGCAACTGGGTCTGGTGGGCTTTTTTGCTTACCGGCATGCTTACGGTGTTTGTCTATGCCAAATTGTGGAGAAGGTCGGAACTAAACACTGACCTGGAGTTTTACGAAATCAGGTACGGGGGGAAATCAGCCGCCTTTTTAAGGGCTTTTAGGGCATTGTACCTGGGTGTATTCTTCAATGTGGTAATTATGGCATCGGTTTCCCTAGCCGCCATCAAGATCGGCGGGATTATGCTGGGGCTAAGTCCTGTACAAACTATGCTCATTGCCTCCATAGTCACTGTACTGTATAGTTCCATGGGTGGTTTGAAAGGCGTGTTGCTAACGGATTTTTTTCAGTTTTTTATCGCTATGGCGGGATCAATCGGAGCAGCAATCTACGTGTTGGGATTGCCGGAAATCGGCTCCCTGGGCGCGCTCTTGGCGCACCCTAACGTAGAAGGAAAGCTGAACATGTTGCCGGATTTTTCAGACACTACCAACTTGATCCCACTATTGATCATCCCACTGGCGGTACAATGGTGGGCCACCTGGTACCCTGGAGCAGAACCTGGAGGAGGGGGGTATATTGCCCAAAGGATGCTTTCTGCCAAAGACGAAAAAAATGCCATAGG
>DATGOS010000491.1:0-3186 GCA_035305725.1 Cyclobacteriaceae bacterium | reverse complement strand
ACATTAATTCCCAGGCGGGGGAGTGGAACTATGAGAAAACCAACCTGGAGGTGGATGTATTTACTTTTGGGCCGGAAAACCCGGATTTTACATACAACCAGACCCAGATCATGCTCAATGGGATTTCCTATATATTGGATACTCCATACCGGTATTGCGCCAACGGTTCCCTGGGCCTGATGGCCTTTGACCAAAGAACGCTGGTGCCCTATCTTCCTGTGCCGCTGACAAATATTGACGTCCTGGATGAAAAGAGTTGTGGCCGGACACCTCAAATCATTCAGAACATCCGCAATGTCCGCATCACCGGTGACGGCGAAACCATGCTTTTGAATTATGTGGACAATTTAAATGCAGGGGATTTTGTTGTGATTTTTTCAGTAGGCAATGTTACCTTTTCGGATTGGCCGGAAGAGGCTTACGCTAAAATGAGAGAGATTGGTGCCAATGAGGCGACTGTTAGGAACTTAAAGACCGGGGACCCTTATATACTGTTTGGAAGAAAGGGCATGAAGCCCGGTGAGGCCATTGAAATCACAGCGGACAAAAGGGCGGAGGAACCCACAAATTCCCAGATGCTAACTTTTCGCCGAAACCTCTCCGGTTATTTTCCCAATGGCCAGATTGTAAGTCCCCGCATAGGGCCAGCATCGGACTGGATCGCCTTCTTTAACGAAGTCAGAGAAAAAGATGTTTTCAGAGCGGAGTTTTCAACATTTGATGTGGTGGGGGTTACCCCCGCAGGGGGAGAAGTACTGCTGTTTGAGGGAATACAGGAAGAGCAGTTGAACCTGGAATCCATTAATCCCGCTACTTTTCCGCATTTACGGCTAAAATACACGGTGCAGGACCAGGAATCAATAGTTCCGGAGCAGTTGCAGAAATGGCAGGTGAATTACACTGGCGTACCCGAGGGCGTATTGCTATTAAAAAGCAAGGAAGAAAGCCTGAAGCTTAACGAGGGGGAGGAAGCAGCGGTACGGTTTGAATTTATGAATATTTCAAATTATGACTTTTTGGACTCTCTGACGGTGGAATGGACCCTGACCAACACGGCGCTGCGCCGGACGGAAAAGCTGCGTAAAAAGATTCCCGCCGTCAAAAAAGGGAATTCTCACGAATTTTTAATTCCGTTTAATTCGTTGGGGCGGCCGGGAAAAACCTCGCTGACCGTTTTTGCCAATCCGAATGAATTTCAGGAGCAGACATTCCGCAACAATTTGATGGACTTGCCGGATTATTTTTCCGTGACAGGTGATAGCCAAAATCCCGTACTGGATGTTAGCTTTGACGGTATTTATATCATGGACGGTGACATCGTCTCGCCCACGGTACTGATCTCTGCCTTGCTCAAGGATGAGAACAAGCTGTCGCCAAAGAAGGATACCACGGGCATGGAAGTCTCCTTAAAAAAGGTGTGCGAGGGATGCGAGTTTGAAAGGATAAGTTTTCGTGGACCGAGGATGAAGTGGTTTGAAGCTACCGCGGATCAGGACTTTAAGCTGGAATTTCAACCCGGGCCGCTGGAGGACGGGACCTATGTGCTTCGCATCAACGGGGCGGATGCTGCAGGCAACCTCGCCGGGAACAAACCTTATGAAATCACCTTTGAAGTGATCAATGAATCCCAGATCACCAATTTTTATCCCTATCCCAATCCTTTTAGTTCCAACGTGCGGTTTGTATTTACGGTAACAGGCGCCCAGGTTCCGGACCAGATAAAGATTCAGATTATGACAATCACCGGCAAAGTGGTCCGGGAGATATTTCAGGAGGAACTGGGACCTATCAGGATTGGAAACAATATTAGTGAATTTGCCTGGAACGGAAAGGATGAATTTGGCGATCAACTGGCCAACGGCGTTTACATTTACCGGGTCCTGGTCAGGAAAAATGGCCAGTTTATGGAACACCGTCCCACCGCAGGGGACAAAGCTTTTCATCAGGGATATGGGAAGATGTACCTGTTGCGGTAGCTCTAAAAGTCATTGGCCCCTGGCAGCTACGGCTTTTTGTGTCCTGCCTTTCCAGGTAAAATTACCCATGGCCGCCAGGGGCGCCACCCAAAGGATATAAAGCGGATGCAACAGGCTTGATTTTATAAAACTAAGTAGAGAAGGTTGGATCTTGTATTGTTTTAAGAGGTTTCCCAGCGCCCATTTTTCTCCCAAAATCTTAGTCAGCCAAAAAACGACAAAGGCCAGGCGGTAAAAATTTCCTCCAAAAACCAAAGAAACACTGCCTACCTGAATCGCTGCCAGGGCAACCGTCAGTGCTGCTCCAAGCAAATTAGGGGAAAAGCCATGCAACTTCCATTTGCTGGCCCACCTGATCCGCTGCTGCACAAATAAATTCCAATGGGGCAGTGGCGCCGTTTTCACCAAAACCTCCCGCTTATTTAAATAGATCGCCGAATCCGCACCAAATCTTTGGATTATTTTCTTTAGCAGAAATTCATCATCGCCTGACAGGTGTTGTTCGTTGCCGGCGTATCCTCCCACTTCCAGAAAAGCGGATTTCCTATAGGCCAGGTTGGCCGCGCTGCACATGGAAGGCTGTCCTCTGGCAAAAAGGAATTGGGTCAGCAGCAATATGCTTGCCCATTCAATCTGCTGAAACTGTTCGAAAAATGTGTTCCCGGGGCTGGTCATGACGGGACCGGAGACCAGTTGCACATGCTCCTCATGAAACGGCCGGAGCAAGGCCCATAGCCATCGATTGGATACCATGCAGTCGGCATCGGTGGTGATGATAATTTCCGCTCGGGTATGACCAATGGCAGCACTCAGCGCCCTCTTTTTTCCTTTGCCGGGGGAATAAAGCAAGCGCCATTTGAGCTCCCTATTTTCCTGGAGAAAATCGTGAATGATTTCGGGAGAGCCGTCCCGGCTGTTGTCATCAACAAAAATCACTTCTCCCTCCGGAGGAATTGATTTTTCCAGGTTCTTTAGTAAACGTGGCAAATTCGCTTTTTCATTTCTAAAGGCAATGAGCAGGGCGGCGGAAGCATGCGGCGTTCCGTTGAAATGTTTTCGCCCGTGCTTGTCCCAGGAGCGCTTCATGGCGAACAAGGCCAAAGGGTACAGAAGGGCAAGCAAAATGTATAACTGGGCCATTAGATAGGCTGTTGAAGAAAAACCAAAAATCCTGAATTCCATGCCGGATTTCCCTTAAATTGCATGAATG
>DATGOS010000490.1:0-7102 GCA_035305725.1 Cyclobacteriaceae bacterium | reverse complement strand
TTGGAAGAAATGGTTTTGATGGGCCTCAACAGCCCGATACGCATCGGCGAGGCCGTAGTATTGCCGGGTGATTTGGTCATCGCCCAGGAAGAAGGGGTGCTGTTTGTACCGGCACACCTGGCAGAATTGGTAATATTGACCTCGGAATTTGTGGCATTGAAGGACCTGTTCGGGTTTGAGATGGTGAAAACCGCAAGATACACCACGGGTCAGATTGACAGCCAATGGACAGACCAGATCAAGTCGGATTTTATTGAGTGGCTGGGCCAGCATCCGGAACTCGGTTCGATGACCCGGGCTGAACTGGACGAAGTCATGGAAAAAAGGACCTGGTAAACGAACGGTTGAAGGGAAAGTGCGGGTGATTGGTTTCCTGCACGAAGAATTTGGGGTAAATGGTTGTATATTTAAAATAATATCGCTATTTCTGTATGTTCAGAATAAGAAACCCTAATTTACCCAAAGACCAGTCTTATGAAAAAACGGTTACCCGCACACCCATGGCCAGGGAAATGTTTTTTTTATTCATTACTATTTTCCCTGATCGGTTTGGCCAATGCCCACGCTGCCCCTTTTCCTAAGGAGGCAACGGTGCCAAAGCACATCCCGTTAAAGCACCCTATAACCAGCAGCTTTGCAAAGGTTGAAACGACCGTCACAGGGACTGTGGTGGACAAAGATGGTATACCGATACCCGGAGTGACAGTATCTGTACCGGGTACGACTATTGGCACTGCGACAGACCTAGAAGGAAGGTATTCTTTGGATGTACCCGAAGGGGCCACTTTAGTTTTTTCCTTTATCGGGTTTCAGACCCAGAGCATAGCAATAGGGAACCGGAACAACATCGATGTTACGTTACTGGAAGAGTTGGCTTCTTTGGATGAGGTGGTGGTGGTGGGTTATGGAACTTCACAAAAAAGAGACCTGACCGGGGCGGTGACCCGTGTTAATCTGGACCAAAACAGACTGCAGCCCAACGTCAACCCGGTACAGAGCCTTCGGGGGACAGTCGCGGTGGTAAGCATCACCGACAATGGCAGACCGGGCTCCGACGGAACCATCCGCATACGCGGCGCGAATTCCATTTCCGCCAGCAATAATCCCCTGATCGTATTGGATGGCGTCATTTACTCCGGGGGAAGCCTGTCCGACATTAATTCCAATGATATTGCCTCCATTGATATACTTAAGGACGCCAGTGCCTCCGCCATTTATGGCTCATTGGCGGCAAACGGGGTAATATTGATAACAACCAAAAAAGGAAGTACGGCAAAACCGGTAATTTCCCTGAATTCTTATTATGGCGTATCGGACTTCGCCCATATACCCAAATATCTTGATGCAGAGGGTTATCTCGCGCTCAGGAAGGATGCGGAAGCCGCAGATAACGGGCCTATTCCTTTCAGTCCATTGGAACAGGCAAATATAGACGCGGGTATTACCATTGATCCTTTTGAAGAGATTAAGCAGGACGCGCCTGTATTCAGCAATGAACTCAGTGTTTCAGGGCGATCAGATGCCATTACCTACTACATTTCAGGTTCCCACACAAAGGTAAAATCCCCGGTGATGGGGGATAATTTTGAGCGGTTGGGCGCCAGGGTCAACCTGAATGTCAATGTCACGGATTGGTTAAGTATAGGAACCAATTCGGGGTACAGTGCAAGGGACAATTCCGGCGTCCGGGCCAATTTATCCGCCACAACTTTTTTAAGTCCTTATGCGGACTTGTACTATGAAGACGGGGTGCCCAGACCGCTTCCCATGAATGTGGGCCAGGTAAGGCATCCCCTGCTGGAGACTTTGCTAAATGACAATTTGGACAAGACAAACACCCTGTTTTCAAACAATTACCTGGACCTGATCCTTCCCGTGGAAGGACTTACCTTCCGCTTAAATACAGGGTATACGCAACGAAACAACAAGGTATACAACTATAAGCCGACATTTGACAGGGCGGAATTCTTTAACCTGGGAAGCGGCAACCAGTCCTTTTCTGAATCCAGGAACCTGACCGTTGAAAACATCCTGAGGTATGACAGGATGTTTGCGGAGGATCACGTGATCAACCTCACGCTAATGTACGGAATCTATAAGTCCAGCGGTGAGAGCGCGTCACTTAGTAGCGATAACATCTTCAATGACGCTCTGGGCTATCATGCCCTGGAAATCGGAGAAAACTTTTCGATAGACACCGGCGCCGGCGAAGACCAACAGCTTTCGACCATGGGAAGAATAGGTTATCGGCTAAAGGAAAAATACATTCTTGACGCTACCCTTAGGAGGGACGGTTACTCCGCTTTTGGAAGGGGCAACAAATATGGCCTTTTTCCCTCAGCAGGGCTGAGCTGGATATTGTCAGAAGAGACTTTCCTGGATCCTCTGGATTTTGTAAACAGCCTAAAGCTTAGGCTTTCCTGGGGTAAGAACGGAAACCGGGGCGTGAGCAGGTATGCTTCCCTAAGCTCTGTAAGCCAAGTCAATTATGTGTTTGGGGATGGAGCGGCTCCTTCCGTGGGCCTTTACACCTCTTCCTTGGGCAACCCCCACCTGGGGTGGGAGACGACTACCAGTACCAACCTGGGTCTGGATTTTGAGTTGTTGTCTTACCGGCTTAACGGATCACTGGAATTTTATCACAGCAATACCTACGACCTGCTATTGCGGCAAAGAATACCCAACATTTCCGGCTTCACTTCCTTTCTGAGAAATATTGGGGAGACGGAAAACAGGGGAGTAGAACTGTCTTTAAACTCGGTGAATATTCAAAAACAGCATTTCAACTGGGAAACCCGCCTGGCGTTTTCACTAAACCGGAACAAAATCCTAAAGCTCACGGGCAACGACAATGATGGCGACGGGGTGGAAGATGATGACATTGCCAGTGGATGGTTTATTGGGTATCCGCTAGAATCAAATTTTGATTACGAATTCAACGGGATATATCAGGAAGGGGACGAAGACCTTTCCTTGTTACCCGGAGCCAAGCCAGGTGATGTTAAATTCAAGGACATTAATGATGATGGGAGAATCACCCCGGCAGACAGGCGTGTGCTAAGTTCGTCACAGCCAGATTTCCTGGCAGGCGTAACAAACATTGTCTCTTATAGGAAATTGTCCCTCATGTTTATGTTCAATATCAGGAGTGGCGGGGAAAGCCCCAACCCATCCATTAATATCGGGCGGAATTTCTATTACGAATCCAATACCCTGGATGTACCTTATTGGACACCGGAGAACCCCATCAATACTTATCCTGCAATAAACTATGGCAATCCTTTGGCTTATGGGTTCTACCAATCCAGAAGCTTTGTGAGGTTGCAGGACGTATCGCTGAGCTATGATTTCTCTCCCCCGATTCTGGAGCGCATCAAGGTCAGTAACCTGAAGGTATACCTGAGCGGAAAAAACCTGTTCACCTGGACAAAATGGAACGGATGGGATCCGGAGTATGGAAGAGGGGGGAGAAGCCCAGGGGATCACGGACCATTGTTAAGATCTTACACCCTTGGATTGAATATTCAATTATAAGTCATTCGCAATGAAAAATATTATACACAAATATTTTAGATGTCTGGCGCTGTCTTTGGGATTGTTATTGGTTTTATCCTGCTCTGAAGATTTTCTTGAGGAAATCCCCCTCGACAGATTCAGCCCGGAAAATCTTTTGGTGGATCAGGCCGGCTTTGAAACTGCCGTTGTGGCTTTGTATTATGCCAGCCGTCAGGAACATACCATTGGCGGTGCCAATTTTGATTATTTGAACCTTGGCACTGATTTGATTGAATGGGGCAGGTACGACTCCAGGGGATTTAAAGATTATAGCCTCCTAAACTCCCAACATGATGCCGTCGAGGGCTATTGGACCTGGGCGTATACGGATATGATCCGGCAATGTAACCTGATTCTGGACAACCTGGAAAACCCCGACTTGGATATGGATCCGTCGGTAAAAATTGCTTTCTCTTCCCAGGCGAAATTCTTCCGTGGTTATACCTATAACATGCTGGCTAACCTTTATGGAGGTGTGCCCATTGTCGAAAATCAAATCACCGAACCTAAATTCGATTTTCAGCGGGCGTCAAAACTTGAGGTTCTGCAATTTATTATCCGTGATTTGGAAGAAGCGGCCGAGGGGCTCCCTGTAGTCAGCAATGAATCCAATGGCAGGATCTATAAAGCCGCTGCCTATCATTTGCTGTCAGAAGTATTTTTAAGCCTGGGCATGGAAACCGGGGAGGCGTCGTATTTTGACAGGGCTGTTGAGGCGGCAAGTAAGGTAATAGACGGGGAAGTAGGTCATTACCAGCTAATGACCGAGAGGTTTGGAGACCTGTCCAGGGAAGGTGACGTGTTTTCTGATTTGTTTCGGACCAACCAGCAGAACCGCTCCTCCGGTAATTTGGAGGTGATCTGGAGCTGGCAGTTTGAAAGCTTTACTATTGGAGGAGGGGCCGACGGCAGGGGTAACAATTCTCCCCGTTTGTGGCTTCCCGAGCAGGAAAAAATCAGGTCTCCGAATGGCTTTTTTAATCTGGCCGCGGACAGTTTGTTGAGAGGAATTGGCGTAAATTCTCCATTAAACTATTTTAAGTACAACATATGGCAACTGGACCCGAACGATATGCGAAATTCAAAATACAACATCAGACGGGTTTTCTTTTATAACAACCCGGAGGATACGGAGTTTTTTGGCACGCCGATGTATACGGACATTGACAACAATGGCAACCGTGTAATTGCCTTGGAAGACGGGACGCTTACCAATGTGGTGGTGGACACGCTCAGGGAATATTACCCATGGATCCGAAAGGTAGACGGAAGGGCATTCGATGACAATATCGTCGGCGGTCAGTCTTCCAATGAATTCATAAAGATGCGGTTGGCAGAAACATATCTCCTGCGCGCCGAAGCGCATTTCCGAAAAGGAGACCTGGAAAGTGCTGCGGAAGACATCAATGCCGTCAGAAGCAGGGCTCAGGCTATACCCATTGGTCCCGAAGATGTGACCGTGGACTTTATTTTGGATGAAAGGGCCAGGGAGTTGATTGTGGAAGAACCAAGGAGGAAGACCTTGTCCCGGATGGGTGTTCTTTTCGATCGGGTGAAGCTGTATAACCATTCCTCCGCTACTACGGTTCAGCCCCATCATGGACTGTGGCCTATTCCGCAGAGTGTTATTGATTCAAATACGGAATCTGTAATGGAGCAGAATCCAGGTTACTAATTAATAAATCCCCAAGGTAATTTTCTCTTTTTGAGCAAATTATCGTTTATTTATATAAAACTTTATCAGCATGAAAAGACGAGACTTTCTTAAAACCAGTCTGCCGGCCACTGGGGCTGTATTTTTGGCTCCCGGCCTGATTAACCTGCAGGCGATGGCGGAAATCAACCGTCAGTTTTCCGGAAAAAGTGCCTTCGATGAATACGATGTGGTAGTCAATGGTGCGGGGCTATCCGGTTATTTTGCCGCAGTTCATGCTGCAAAAAAAGGCAAAAAAGTACTTATTGTAGACAGAAGAACCAGTCCGGGATACGAAATATTCGGAAAGGGGAAACTTTGGATGTCCGCTGAGGGAGCGGAAGATTTCCGGCCGGATCTGGTTGATCTTTTCTTCCCGGGCCAGGAGGGGCAGGAAATAAAAAATAAAGGGGGAACAGGATTGGGAAATAGCCAGTTTGGAGACGAATTGTTGCTGTTTTCCGGCAGTGTCAGAAAAGGCCTGCTGCGGAACCTTTTGGTCAACAAGGTGCATGTACTATTGATGACCGATGTCTGTGGTATACTGACGGACAATGAGAACGTACAGGGACTTCTTTTGGCCAGCAAGCATGGTTTGCATACCGTGAAATGCAGAAGCTTTATCGATGCTTCCGACCAGGTGCTTTTTAGCAGGGGGATTTTGAACAACAACTACCGTATAGACAGAGCCGGTTTTGTACTGGAAATGAGAAAATCAAAGAACCCTCAGAAGAAGGAAGTGACGGTGCCCGGAGATTATGGGTTACTTGGAAATAAAATGACCCTTCATCAGGGTAAGCTTTCCGATACCCAAATGTTCATTGAGTTTGAATTTCCGGCAGCTTCTCAAAAGCTGGAGGAAATCGAACACCAGGCCCGGCTGATATCGGAAAAAATTGGAAAGAATCTGAAAGCCCTCGACAATTCCCTGGACGGCGCGGAGATTCACCAGTTTCCTTTTGAGACTTCCATTTATCTAAAAGATACAACCTTGCCCGCACCCGTTTTGACAGGGCATTACCTACTTTCCAATGGCCCGTCCACCCTTAGCTGCAAGGGGGTGGTGGAGACCGAACGTGCTGCCCAGGCACTGGTGGAAAAGTTAAAATACGCAAAGACAAGTGCAAAACCCGAGGCATTACTTACCATAGGCAGCAAGATGTCCTTTGACGATCTTAAATTTTTAGAGGTGGAAGAACCAGGCTTTTCTGTGCCGATCAAGGAGGTCCGGTTTGATCTGGATAAAATTAAAAATCGGGAAAAATGCCAGGTATTGGTAGCCGGCGGTGGAACAGGCGGGGCTTTGGCTGCCGTTGGCGCTGCTGGAAAGGGGGCGAATACGATCGTGGTGGACTATTTTAACGATCTTGGAGGGACCAAGACTATGGGTGGGGTCATGGGATACTACCATGGGGTAACGGAAAACAAGTTTTTCAAGCAGCAGGTGGATGAGGCGGAAAGGACGGCGTTCGACGCCAATATGACGAAAAAAACCGGAAGGAAACTATACCATCTTAAGGGCATATTGGATTTGGAGGGGAGGTTTCTGACGGGAGCAATTATGTGCAATGTCTTGGTGGACAACAACACGGTAAAGGGGATCCTTGTATGCCGTCATGGAAAACTTGAAGCCATTGAAGGGCAGGTGACGATTGATGGTACCGGAGACGGGGACATAGCGGCTTTCGCCGGTGCCGCATACAGCATCGGGAGTTCAAGAACCGGGGAAACCCAGAATTACAGTCAATGGGACAGAGCGGGAGTGGGCGAACTGCCCTCACCTACCGGCCGTGACTATGATATTATCGACAACACCAAAATATCGGAACTCCAACGAGGTTTCTTTTTGTCCCA
>DATGOS010000489.1:0-3644 GCA_035305725.1 Cyclobacteriaceae bacterium | reverse complement strand
GGTTCATCCAGTAGCACAAATTTGGGATCCACCGCCAATGCCCTGGCAATTTCCGTCCTTCTTCTTTCTCCCCCGGAAAGCACCACCCCCAGGTTTTTTCGCACATGGGTCAGGCTAAATTCCTCAAGCAGTCTTTCCATTCTCTCCTTTTGTTCCTTTTTTGGAAGATTGGTCATTTCCAAAACGGCCAATATGTTTTCCTCTACGGATAGTTTTCTGAACACCGAGGCTTCCTGGGCGAGGTAGCCAATGCCCAGCTTCGCCCTTTTGTACATGGGCAAAGGCGTGATGTCATTCCGGTCCAAAAATACCTTTCCCATATCGGGTTTTATCAAGCCCACAACCATATAAAAGCAGGTAGTCTTCCCCGCACCGTTGGGTCCCAGCAATCCAACTATTTCTCCCTGTTCCACTACGAAAGAAAGATCATTGACTACTCTTCTTCCTTTATAAATTTTAACAAGGTTATCAGCCTTTAAAAGCATATCAGTCGAATTTTATGTCTTTGACAAACAGTTGCAGCCTGCTTGTATTCCTAAAGGTGTTCTCCCGAACCTCAAACGCAATATTAAACCGCATTTTGCTGTTTAACATTTCATAATATTTAGCAAAACAGAAACCGATGCAGGTTGCGTTTGTCTGCTGCCCGTCCTGGATTATGTCAAACTTTAGGTGCTTATCTTTCAGGATTCTGAGGTTTTCGGCATATACCCCGGTAGCGCAGAAAACCGGTTCCGGATTTCCCGGCCCAAAAGGGGCCATCTGCCTGAGTATGTTGTAGAATCTGTAATTGATCCGGTCCAAATGAAGTTCCCCGTCAATTTCCAGTACGGGTGAGGTATGTAGCTCCGTACACATTTCCGCCACCACTTCTTCGAACTTTTTTTGAAAGGCGGGAACCTTGTCCACCGCCAGGGTAAGGCCTGCCGCATATTTATGTCCGCCGAACTGTTCCAACAGATCACTACAGGCACTAATAGCCGCATAAATATCAAAATCCACCACCGATCTAGCGCTTCCGGTGGCCATGTTGTTGGACTCGGTGAGTATGATGGTTGGTCTGTAATACTGCTCAATACACCGGGACGCCACGATGCCGATCACCCCCTTGTGCCAATCCTGCTTAAACAGCACGGTGCTTTTGCTTGAGCCGGCGGTTTCCTGCATGCCAATCATTTGCAGGGCCTCTTTCGTAATGTTTTCATCAAAGTTCTTACGGGTAGAATTTACCTCCTCCACCACGGAAGCGCGCTCCATCGCGTCGTCAATGTCTTTTGCGATCAAAAGCTCCACGGAGGCCTTGGCATGTTCCATCCTTCCGGAGGCATTGATTCTCGGTCCGATCTTAAAAACAATGTCACCAATATCAATTGCTTTTTCCAGCTTACCCTTTAGCATCAGTGCCTTTAGGCCAGGCCGGGGGTTTTTGTTGATCTGCTGCAATCCGTAGTAAGCCAGTATACGGTTTTCGCCGGTGATGGGAACGATATCAGCAGCGATACTTACGGCCACCAGGTCCAAAAATTTAAAAATTTCCCCAGTGGTCTGCCGTGTCTTTGTAGCAAAGGCCTGCATTAACTTGAATCCAAGTCCACAACCGCTTAATTCCTTATAGGGATAAGGGCAGTCTTTTCTTTTGGGATCAAGTACGGCGACCGCATCGGGAATCGCTATCCCGGGCGTATGGTGATCGCAGATGATGAAGTCCACGCCCAGGGACTTGGCCAGTTCGATCTTTCCCAATGCTTTGATGCCACAGTCCAGGGAAATGATCAATTTAAAGCCGTTATCCGCCGCATAAACAACACCCTTTTCTGATATTCCATACCCTTCCTTGTACCTGTCGGGGATGTAAAAATCTGTTTTGTCATAGAAGGACTTGATATAGCCAAACAGCAGGGCAACAGCGGTGGTGCCGTCTACGTCATAGTCCCCGTAAATCAGGATCTTTTCTCCATGGGCAATAGCGGCGGCAAGGCGGTTCACGGCTTTGTCCATGTCCTTCATTAAAAAAGGGTCATGAAGTTCATCAAGACTCGGCCTGAAAAATTCTCTGGCTTGTTGAAAATCACCGATTCCGCGGTTGACCAACAGGTTGGCCAGGGTCATGTTCACGTTGATTTCCTTGCTCAGGAAGGCCGCCGCCTCAGAATTTGCTGTTTCCTTTATTTTCCACCGGTACTCCATTTGACGAAATTACTAAAGAATGGCTCTTGTTAATGAAAAGCAGGAGTGATATTTTCCGTCAACGGTAATCTTCGGGTCAATCACAATTGAAATACGGCCCTACTCCGCGATAACCACATCCAATACTTCTTTTAAGGGTACCCTTTTTCCATCTTTGTAAGGCACTATCCAGGCGCCACGAATCCCGGCCCTTCTCATTTGCACCTTGAGCTTGTCAGCTTCTTTATAATCCCTGAAATTGCCTATGGTAAACTGATGAAATCCATCATTGTTTTCAATAAGAAAGTTCTGATTTTTTCCCACCAAATCCTTGGCGAACTTTTCGCTTATAGCCCCTATTTGTACCTTAAAAATCACCCCGCTGTCCCATCTCTTGCCCGATTCGGTGATTAAACCCGCCTGTATTTCCATGATCGTCAGCCTTTCTGAAATTTCCCTAAACTGGCTTTCCATGGCTTCCCTTTCTCCCTGTTCTTTGAAGACCACGGTTTTTAAAGAATTGTTTTCTTCCGAAAGCATTTCGTTCAGGGAAGAAAGGTGCTGGTTTTCTTCCACCAGGTTTTTCAGCTTGTCGGGAGTAAGCTTCCTTAATTCTTTCTTCCAGGCCTTTTTTTCCGCTTTGCTTAGTTGGGCAAAGGAAGCGCTGGCATGAAACATTGAGACAAATAAAAAGGCGGCTCCGAAAAAGATATTGAAACGGTACATAAGGGGTCCATAATAAACAGTACTGATTATAAATGTTCTAATATACAAATTTTACCATATCCTCTTCGGGTAGCCTAAAAGGATTTTATTTAAGCCCTCCTATCATATCCCCGGGTTTTACCCACTCGTCAAACTGTTCGTTTGTCAACAGGCCCAGGGCAATGGCGGCTTCCCTTAAACTGCTTCCTTCTTTATGTGCTTTTTTGGCAATTGCCGCGGCATTTTCATATCCGATGTGCGGGTTCAAAGCAGTCACCAGCATCAGGGAATTTTCAAGATGCCGTTTGATGACTTCCGTATTGGGTTCGATGCCGACGGCGCAGTTATCGTTAAAGGAAACGCAGGCGTCGCCGATCAGTCTTGCCGAAGTCAGCAAGTTGTTGATCATCATCGGCTTGAATACATTCAGTTCAAAATGCCCGTTGGAACCACCAATGCTCACCGCGACGTCATTTCCCATCACCTGTGCGCATACCATGGTCAACGCCTCCACCTGGGTCGGGTTTACTTTTCCAGGCATAATGGAGGATCCCGGTTCGTTTTCAGGAATCAGTATCTCTCCGATTCCTGATCTTGGTCCCGAGGCCAGCATTCTGATGTCATTGGCGATTTTCATTAGGCTGACCGCCAACTGTTTTAGCGCACCATGTGTCCCGACGAGGGCATCATGAGCGGCCAGGGATTCAAATTTGTTGGGGGCTGTCACAAAAGGATGTCCTGAGATTTCAGCGATTTTTTCAGCCACCAGTGTG
>DATGOS010000488.1:0-6676 GCA_035305725.1 Cyclobacteriaceae bacterium | reverse complement strand
TTTTTCGACTACGACTACCAATACATGGCGGAGCAGATCATCAAAAACATAAAATGGATGTGCGCCAAGAACCATACGGTAGAGCCGGATATTTTCACCGAGTTTGGGAGCTACACCGTGGGTGAAAGTGGCGCCGTTCTGTATTCCGTATTGGGAGAAAAACTTCAGAATGAAAAGGAGCTCTGGTATATGATAGACGGCTCCTTTATAACCCAGTTGCCGGACAGTTGGGGCCTGAACCAGAAATATATTATGTTGGCGGTAAACAACTGGAATGAGGAGTATCATAATATATCCCTCGGAGGCCTCACCTGCGACAGCATGGATTACTACAATTCGGAGGCCCATCATTTCAATATTTATTTGCCAAAAATCACTGAAGGCAAACCGCAGTATATAGGATTTTTCCATACCGGTGCTTATCAGGAATCGCTGGGCGGGTACGGGGGTATACAACATTGTCTGATTCCCGCACCCAAACATGTTATTATTGACAGAAAGGAGGACGGAACGATTTCCCACCGGGTATTTGCCCCGGAACAAAGTCCCGAAAGTATGATGAAAATCCTGGGTTATGACGGTAATTAATAAAATCCTGGCCTATAAGATTAAATTATTTTCCGCAAAAAATAGCAACTAAGCTCTATCGTAAAAAAATGAAAAACAAACGAAATTTTCTAAAGAAGACGGCGACCCTGGCATACCGTCAAAGGAAGACCTTATTTATTGGGATTATTTTTTCGGTAACCTCATTGATTTTAGCAGGCTGTGGGGGCAATGGTGCTACAGAGTACGCTTTGCAAATCGACCCGTCCCAGTACAGTGGTAGGGAAGTGCCTGTTCATGCGAAAGTGACTTTGGCGGAAAACCTGCAAAACACCCCCGTAGAAGAACTGGCGGTCACCCTTCAGTCGGAAGATGGTGGATATAAAAATGTGCCCGGTCAGATCATTGAAGGCGAGAATGGGCAGCATGAACTATGGTGGATCTTACCGGAAAGCGGCAACACCAATCCCTCCACTTGGACCGCAACGGTAACGCAAGACGACAGCGGTAACCGCTCCTCTTTCCAATGGGAAGACACACCCGGCCAACACCTTGATTTGTTGTATGATGGAAAGCGGGTGTTCCGCTATGATTATGCACTGGATGACCGGTTTGAAAAGGGAAAGACACTTACGGCGAGGAACAGGTCATTTTATGAAATATACGATTTGGAGGGGGAGAATAAAATAACTAATGACGGGGCCGAGGGTACTGAATATCCACACCACCGGGGTATCATGATCGGCGCGCGGCGTGTCGGATTTGAGGGTGCGGAACTCTCTTTTTGGGGAATGGAGGACCTTACGGTTCAGAGACATATCGAATTCAGGAAAAACGTGGCGGGTCCGGTGCTTGCACACACCGAAGCACTGATCCAGTGGAATGACAGTACGGGCCGAACCATTATTGAGGAGGTAAGGCAGGCAAGAATTTTCAAACAAGCTGCCCCAAACATATTGGTTTTGGACTTTACTTCGGACTTGAAGGCAGTAGCCGGTCCTGTGACCATAGATGGTGATCCGGATCATGGGGGCGTACAGTTTAGAGCGCACAATGATGTAGCGGCAGGCGCTCCGGGTTCTAAAAAAGCCACTTATCATTCCGTTCAGAATATTGATTCGCTGACCAGGGAGACAACTGCCGACCACGACCTTCCCTGGGTAGCCATGGACTTTGGATTAAACAACAAGACCTACAGTGTCCTTCAAATGGATCATCCGGAAAACCCCGGGGCCATGTGGTCCGCCTATAGGGACTACGGCCGTTTCGGTCCATTTTTTCAGGATGAACTGGATGAAAATGAAACGCTGACCGTGCAGTACCGCTTTTGGATTAGTGAAAGTGAAATGCCTGATCGGGAGGTCCTGTCCTCCATGTACGAGTCTTATACCAATCCGGTAGACGTACAGGTTAAGTAGGGGTGAAGCGTTGAGGAGTTGATGAGTTGAGCGTTGAGGAGTTGAAAGTTTAGAAAGGCTGCGGTATCGGTGGCGAAGCAAACGCTCCACTTCTACACTTTCAACTTCTACACTATTTCCACGGGATGTCTGATGCTTTGTGCTACTCCAAAAATTGGCGGATACTGGCCAAATACCCGTCATCCTGCACAAACAGGATTTTGTTGCCAGCCTTAGCCTTTCCGTCTAGTACACCAAGATATGCTTTTTTAATGGATTTTTCATTGCCTATTTCCCCATTTGCCATGACGGGGTTAATGGCCAGGATTCTGGTTGCGGAGGGTGAAAGGGTAACCAAGTCTCCTATATCATATTTTCCCAGGAAGCCGGGGACCGCGGACATCACATATTTTGCCTGGTAATTCCTTTCCCGCGCCAAATCTCCCAATGACAACAAGGGGTTTATCAACACCATTTGCTCAAAAAGGCCCTCCATGGCATTTCCGTGCAGCAAATCGGTGCATAGACTTCCTGTGGCAATGGCCGTAACCGTCGATGCTCCTCCGGTCCTTTTTTTGACGAAATCATGTAGTATTTTTATTTCCGCCATCCTCAGGGAAGTAATGCTTTTACCGGTCAGAACCCCCAGATACCAGACGTTTAGTGGAGTCTGCTGAATAAAGGCGCTTCCCCTGTCAAATCCTCCGCCAAGTTCTCCGACACCGATCAGATCCGGCAGTACCACATTGAAACCCTGAGCCGCCAGCTGGTCAGCAAGCCCCTTTAGTTCAGCGGCTTTTTCCTTTCCCTCTTTATCCATCAGGATCACGGTTTTATTTCCGGGACTGGAGGGACGAAACCATAAAAGCGGGATAAAGTAATTCCCGCTTCCTTTTATAAGATATTTTTCCACCGCATATTTCGGGCGCTGGACTCTTCCTGAAAAAATACCGGAATCCTGTGGATTTGGCGCGGAATATCCTGATAAGAAACGAACCTGCTGTCCAATGCTGTCCCGCGATCGGACGGGATCGTTGTCAGCGGCCTGAAGCGAAAGATAATCCTGGTTAAGATCGAAGAGCGTTTTGCTGCCAAGGGAAGTAAAGACATTTCCGTCCCGGGTGACGACCAGCGAGGCAGAATCCAAATACGCCACGTCTTCTTCCACAGGGCTTCCGGGATTGTCTAAATATTTTTGGAAAAAACCGTACGCCGACTCCCTGTTTTTGCGGGTGGAGCCATGGGTGCCATCATCCATAACAAAATGCGCGTCGTCGTCACGGCCATAGGCGCGGTAAAAAGCTTTTGCTTGCTCAAAGGCATCCTGCGCACCCTGGATGCTGAAAAAATCCCGGGTGGTACTAACGACCATCACCGGCTTGGGTGCCCTGGCGATTAGGTAGTCAGGAATGTCCAGACGGCGGTGAAGGGCATGGAACAGGGTCTGCTCCGCGTCTGTGGGGCCTACCGAACGCAATAATTTATCATAGGTGGTGATGTAGGCTTCCGTTACCGAAGCCTGGACACGGTCATCCATGGCCGAGATAAAAGTACTTTGCGTCCCTCCGCCGGACCTTCCGGCAACGCCTATTCGGTTGGTGTCGATAATATCCTCCCTTGACGCGAGATAATCCAGCGCCCGAATACCGTCCCAAATAAAGTAATAGGCCGGTGAGCGTCCCGAAAGAAAAATCTGCGTGCCGGGATAAGAATGTTCTTTGGTTGAATTAAACATCCTCTCACCCTGCTCATCAAAATATTGAACCCTTTCTCCCTGACCAATAGGGTCGAAGGCCAATACAGCAAAACCCTTCTTCACAAAATTCAAAATGACCTGCTGGTAGTTTTCTCCCCGAAACCCCTCGTTGGTGTGCCCGCTGCAATACAAGATTGCGGGAAACTTGCCGGTAACATTCTCAGGAACAAACAGCGCTGCGGTGACATAATATCCGGGCAAGGATTCAAAATAAAGTTTTTCCACCCGGTAGCCCGGTTTTCGTACCACTCCAGTAATGACGGGGTTAAGGGGTGTTTTATCGGGAAGTTTTCCGATGATCTCTTTTAAGGTGCTTTTTACTTCCTGTTGATATTTTCGATGGTCGGCGACATCTTTTAGCCCATCGATCCTCGCTTGCCGCTGATCCAGTTGCTCAAAGGCAGTCTCGCATAGCTGCCTGTACAAGGTGTTGGACATATCCCCATAATACTTCCATTCGGGATACACCGACAGGTTCTCCTGCTGTCCATTTGCTACAGACAGGATTAATATCAAAAACAAGGTCACCATCCCTTTGGTCAGGGCGCTCATGCATTGCATATGATCTACGTATTAATGACCAAAATTGTATGGCGGCTAAAATATGTTGTATTCCTCCTTCCAATGTTCGGGGCTTTCGGCATACATGGCGGCATTTGCCATATGGGTACTGATGCTGGATAAGTAACCCGAATGGACATCTGCCTTTGGCCGTTCCCCCTTTTGTATGCAGCCGACAAATTCCTTTAAAGCCTCGACTGTCGCAGCCGTATCATCAGTCGATCCCGCCACCCGTATCGGAATGCCCTCCTGCCTGTCCCAGGCTTCCTGTGTGGCGCCGGTCACCCCGTCCACCTGGAAATTCATGTGGTTTTCGGGCGGTCTCTCCGGGTAAATAAAACCCTGCTGACCTTCTCTGCGGTTGACCTCTATGGTCGCCTTGGTGCCGTAGATCTTGATGTAGAAACCTTCATGTGCATTGGTGGTCAGCGCGCTGAACCTTGCCTTCATTCCTCCCGGATATTCGAAAATAACATTGACGTTGTCAAAGGTTTCCCGCCCGTCCTTCCAGTAATCAATTCCCCCAATGCCCACTACTTTTTGCGGATGGGATTTTGTCAGGTAATTGGCAATGTCAATCTGGTGGGAGCAAAGTTCCGCCGTCAGTCCCCCGGAGTATGCCCTGTACATCCTCCAGTTGATCAACCTTTCGTAGGCGGGATCTGGTACACGTCTCCTCCAGTCTCCGTTTCTGTTCCAGGCGCAGTCGATATGCGTGACTTCCCCGCACCAGCCATCATTGACCAGGTCATATATTTTTTGAAACAGCAGGTTTGACCTTTGCTGATATCCTACTTGAAAGACAGTACCGGCATTACTGACTTTATGAAACAATTCGGCGGACTGCTGAATATTGTGACACATGGTTTTTTCACAGTAGACATGCTTGCCCGCATTGACGGCTTCCATGGCCATCGGGAAATGCAGGTGCAAAGGCGTGGCAATAATGACCGCGTCGATTCCCTTGTGTTCAGTCACCGCCCGGTAGTCTTTGTATGCTGCAGCACCGGCAGGTGCCAGGAGCTTTGCCTTTTGCAGGTTGGGTTCATAGATATCACAGTAGGCGCTGATGACAGCATCGGTTATATTCTCCTGAAGCAGTTTTAACAGATAGCTCCCCCTGACTCCACAGCCTATTATTCCCACCCGTATCTTGGGTTGGTTTATTTCTTTGGGAAACAAATTTATAGGGAGAGCGCTCGTCGGCACTGCCGCAGCCACCATGGCCCCCCCTTTTAAAAACGCTCGTCTTTTCATCTGCAAAACGTAAACTACACCGATAATCCGGTCTTGGCCCAGGAGATCTCCTGCGGCAATTTGTTGGCATTGGCGGCCATTGCGGCCACCCTTCCCGCGGCTTGGCCCATGGCCACCGCGTTGCCGGTCACCCGGTAACTGGAATGGGCGATAAAATCACCGCTGATGCACCGGCCGGCCATCATCAATCCCCCTACATCCTTTGCGATCAAAGCCCGAAGCGGGATATCATAAGGTTTTGACTTTATACCCATGTTGTAGGGCCGGTCCGCATTATCCTCTTCCTTCTTGACGGAATGGACATCCACGCCAAAGGTGACCCGGCAAACCGCATCCTCGTGCCGCACCCCGTTCACCAAATCTTCCTTAGTGACCGTATAAAGCCCGTGAATTCTTCTTCCTTCCCGAACCCCGATTTGGTCAGCCGTAGATATCAGCCTGAGGTTCTTCCAAGGCCCTTGCAGGGATTTCAGTCCATCAATGATTTTATGCAGTTCCTGACGGGCCTGGAGTGTGGCCTTGGTGACATCCCGGGCGTTCAGTGCAGAAAATCCGTATTCATGGTTGGCCATGATCATAAACAGGTCTTGGTGGATGGGGAAGATGCTGGGATTGGTATATGAGGGAAGCACCCCGGCGCTGACAATCTCTTCCAGCAGGTGCTTCTTTGAAATGGACTTCTCGTCTCCTGCCCAGCGTATAAACTTTTTGACCTCGTCAAACTGAATGCCCGATATGATGGCGAGCAGCGACATGGGCTGAAAGGTACCGTCGTCTTCGCTCCCGAAGTCATACCTACAGCCGCTTAAAGCCGCAAGGTCACCGTCACCCGAGGCGTCTATGAATACCTTCCCTTGCCAGGCTTCCCTTCCGGATTTGGATTCTGTAATGATGTGGGTGAGATTTTTGTTGCGGTCCTTTACGGAACCGACGACCCGGGAATGCAGCTGGATGTCCACGTTGGCTTCCTGGCACATCATTTCCAAAAGCACCTTCATCTTCTCCACATCATAAGCCAGTACCTTTCCGGTATCTATGGGACTTTTTGCGTTCATATCATCTAGCCGGGATTCAAGCTCCCGCATCACTCCCGGCTTGTTTTGCTGGTCAAGAATCCAACTCAACAAGCCGGAGGTCCAAACACCGCCCAGACAGCCTT
>DATGOS010000487.1:0-3916 GCA_035305725.1 Cyclobacteriaceae bacterium | reverse complement strand
TGAGGAATTCCCTTGCCGTTGTCGGCTACTTCTACAGTGACGCTTTTTTTGTTCTTCTTCAAAGATATTTTCACCTCACCCCCCGGGTGGTTATATTTTATGGCATTGGATATAAGATTCTGCACGGCATGGGATATCTTGTCACGGTCGGCCGATGCCTGATAGCTTTCCTCCCGGTTTACCTCAAACCTAACGGTTACCTTACCCTGTTCAGCCTTGTGCTCCAGCTGTTCCATCGCCTCGGTGATTACCTCCTTCAGCTCCACCATTTCAAACTGGAACTTCACCATCCCGCTTTCTATTTTGTTGAGGGTAAGAATGTCCTGCACGAGCTTTTCCAGCGTGTTCAGGTTTTTTGCGGCGCTTGTCAGAAACTTATATCTAACGTTTTGGTCATCAAGGGCGCCGTCGAGGAGGGTATGGATATAACCCTGCGCCGTAAAAATAGGGGTTTTGAGTTCATGCGAGATATCGGCGATAAACTCCTTTCTAAAGGTCTCGTTTTTCTGCAGGGTCTCTATTTCCTTGTTTTTTGCCCGCACATAATCATTGATGGAGCGGTTGATTTTCCGCAGGGGAAACAGGGATGTTTTGCTCGTTTTCTTGGCGATCTTTTTTAAATCCTTGTTTTGGATCTTTGCCAGGGCATCATATATCTGCGTTATTTCATTAAATATCAGAAACTCCAATACCAGGGTGAGAATAACCAGGGCGAAGAAAAAAGCAAAGCCCGCGGCCAATAAAAGATGTTCCTGGGGCGCATCACTAAAATAGGATAAAAAGGACAACGTCAGGGCCGCAATGGCCACGGCCAGGGTAAAAGCAATTCCCAGAGACGATGAAAACATGTTAAACATTGTCTAACTTGTATCCCACGCCCTTAACCGTGGTAATGTAGTCCCCGCCGATTTTTTCCCTTATTTTCCGGATATGTACATCTACTGTCCGTGAAAGCACGTACACATCAGATCCCCAGATATGCTGTAAAAGGGCTTCCCTGCTCATCACCACGTTGGGGTTTTTGGCCAGAAAGTACAGGAGCTCAAATTCTTTTTTGGGAAGAACCAACGGTTCGCCGTCTTTTTCGACAAGGTAACTCGTCCGGTCAATGGTCAGGTCCCTGATCCTGATTTGGGAAAGGGGCGTGTCTTTTTGCAGATCCCTTCTAAACAGCGCGGCAATCCGGCTCATCAGGGCCCTGGGTTTGATGGGCTTGTTGATGTAATCGTCAGCGCCTACTTCAACAGCAGCCACCTCTGAATATTCCTCCGACCGTGCGGTCAGGAAAAGGATAAATGTGTTTTTAAGCTCCGGGATCTCCCGGATTTGCCGGCAGGTCTCCACGCCGTCCTGCCGGGGCATCATGATGTCCAGGAGGATCAGGTCAGGTTTGAACTTGGCCGCGGTTTTTACCGCGGAGATCCCGTCCTGGGCAGAGGCAACTTCATATCCTTCCTTCTCAAGGTTATATGCCAGAATTTCAACAATATCCGGTTCATCATCTACTACGAGTACCTTGATCTGTTTTGGGTTAATCATGTGAAATATAAGGATTCGGATTATTTCAGGTAAAAATACGCAAAACTTTCGGAGCCGTGAAAAGACATGGCCAAAGGAAGCTCCTCAGCCGTATGGGCGTTTCTTATGTTAAGTTATTGTTAAGAAAAATTTGTCAGGGATGACGCAGCCCCACCGCATCGGTTATCTCCATGTCCAGGGATCCCACGACCAGATTGGCTGTGATTTTAATGGGAATCCTGTTTTTATCATCCGTAATCCACACTTTTACAGGATTTGAGCCGCTAAAAAGCTTGTTGCTGGGCATTGTCGGCGAAAACACAAAGGTGTCGAAGGTTCCGATCCGGGATTTCACCCGCTCTTTTCCTTCGAATGTTAATTTTATGTTATATAATTTTTTGTCGAAAAAACCCGGGATGGTGATGGCCTCTCCTTTTTTTAGCCGTGACAGGTCCAGGGTCCTCAAATAATAAAACCCGCTGACGATATCCTGCATTCCCGGTTTTATGGGATAGTGGCTGGTATCGGTCACCTTTCTATTGTCCCGGTCAAAGGTAGTCACGATGGCATTCTCGTTTTTATGGTCAAATTTCACCTGTTCGTGTTTTCGGTAATTTCCCTCCTCTATATGGCGGTAAGACCTGTAGGGAATAAGCCGTGCGGTGTCCAGGTAGCTTCCCCAATTGTCTTTGACATAGAAGATTTTGAATATGCTCAGGGTCCTTCCATAGACATCAATCTTGTAGGTGGGCCTGTCCTGTACCTGGTAAATGGTATTGCTGATGGTAAACCTGGCCTCGGCCGCATTGAAAAACAGGTATTTCACCTTAAACGTCAGTTCCTCACCTCCGGTAAAATAAGTATTTTGCGCACGCTGACGCATATCTGAAAAAGCTAACCCAATAATGGAAAAAAACAAAAAAACCTTGGGGACTGTATACATCATTCAAATACGCTTATATGCTCGACCATTCAAAACCTGTACCAATATCGTATGGCCAGGGGCAAGGACTTAATTTTTACTAAAACGGATTTCTGAAACAATGGTTATCGGCAAGTTGGTAATCCACCGCCGAATGTTTACTTTCACATTATAATTGAAAACAGGATTATACAAACACATGAACGCAGATACAGAAAAACTTAAAGCCCTTCAGCTTACCCTGGATAAACTTGAAAAGACCTACGGCAAAGGTACGGTGATGAAGTTGAGTGACAATACCGTACAGGATATTCCGGCAATTTCCACAGGCTCTTTGGGTTTGGACATGGCGCTGGGCGTGGGAGGCATTCCGCGGGGCAGGGTGATTGAGATTTATGGTCCCGAGTCCTCGGGCAAAACCACACTTTCCATGCATTGCATCGCCGAAGCCCAAAAGGCGGGTGGCCTGGCTGCATTTATTGATGCGGAACATGCCTTTGACAAGGCTTATGCCGAAAAGTTGGGCATCGACACGGAAAACTTGCTGATCTCCCAGCCGGACAACGGGGAGCAGGCTTTGGAAATAGCCGAGCACCTGATCAGATCGGGCGCCATTGACATCATTGTAATTGACTCCGTGGCCGCCCTGGTACCGAAGGGCGAACTGGAAGGGGAAATGGGTGACAGCAAAATGGGCCTTCAGGCGCGGTTGATGTCACAGGCCCTCCGGAAGCTTACCGGGGCGATCAATAAGACCGGCTGCGCCTGCGTGTTTATCAACCAGTTGAGGGACAAGATCGGGGTGATGTTTGGAAACCCGGAAACAACTACCGGGGGCAACGCCCTGAAATTTTACGCTTCTGTCAGGCTGGATATCCGCAGGATAGGCCAGATCAAGGAAAGCGCCGACAGCATCCTGGGCAACCGGACTAAGGTAAAAGTAGTAAAAAACAAGGTGGCACCGCCTTTCAAGGTGGTGGAATTTGACATCATGTATGGAGAGGGCATTTCCAAGGTAGGCGAAATCATCGACATAGGGGTGGAGTTTGATATCATCAAAAAAGCCGGGTCCTGGTTTTCCTATGAAGGCAACAAGCTGGGCCAGGGCAGGGATGCGGTAAAACAACTCCTGCTGGACAACCCTGAACTGATGGAAGAACTGGAGCTGAAGATCAAGGAAAAAGCAGGACTGCTGGAGCTGGAAAAAAAGAACGGGGGGAAGGGTGCGTAGAGGGTATTTGGTATATAGAGGAGGGTACTATGTACAATGTACGGAGTATACGGACACGGAGATAGTATATGGTATTTAGTATATAAGGGAGGAAGATCGTACGGTGTACTATGTACGAAGGGTTTACAACTTGTCTATTCTAAATGCCATATACCCTATACCACATACCACATACCAAATACTATATACCCAACACCACCTATCCCATACCAAACCCAGTACCCTATGCGGTTCGGATGGCTTCT
>DATGOS010000486.1:0-2442 GCA_035305725.1 Cyclobacteriaceae bacterium | reverse complement strand
GGAGCGGAAAAACAAAGCATCCTGGTAAAGTTTCTGCACTTCTGCCAGTTTACCTGCTTTTTCCATTTCCTCTATGGACGTACCGACGCCGTACATTCCAGGTATATTCTGCTTCATTTGCGCCCAGGAGCCCACGAACGGAATGGCCCTCAAGTCCTCGAACTTCATGCCCTTTCCCTTGCTTCTTTTTAGTGGCCTTGATCCGATGTTGGTCATACCGAAAAATTTCAGCGGGGTGACGTTTTCCAGGTAGGGTACAAAACAGGGATGGCTTTTCAACTCTTTATAGGCCTGATAGCTGTATCCCGCCATTTCCTCAATAATGTCCTTTTGATCCTGGTTTAAGCTGTTTTCAGCGGTCGGATACAGATGGTTTTCCAAGCCCGCACTTAACAGTTGTTCGTAATTGTAGGTACAGCTTACCTGTTTGCCATAATTTGCACTGATCGTCTGCCCCTGTATGGTTATCTGGATTTCTTCATTTTCGACCTTTTGACCCAAAGAAGCATAAAAGTTATGCATGTTCCCGCCTCCACGCGCCGGTGGTCCTCCCCTACCGTCAAAAAACACAACGTTTACCCCATATTGTCGGGAGACTTTTGTCAGTTCCTCCTTAGCACGGAATATCGACCAGTTTGCCCTTAAATACCCGCCGTCTTTCGTACCGTCAGAAAAACCCACCATGATGGTTTGCTTGTCTTCCCTTGAGCGCAGGTGATCCCTGTATACCTCACTTTCATACAAGCGCCTCATAACTTCCGGCGCGTTCAGCAGGTCATCAATAGTTTCAAACAGCGGAACAATATCCAGTTTCAATGGGCCGTCCGGAGCCAATCGGAGCTTGGCAAGCTGGTAGACACTGATGATATGATATACAGATTGGGCATTGGAAATAACATATCTGTGGCAGCCCATCTCCCCGCTTTGTTCCTGTATGTACGAAATGGCGTCGAGCGTTTTCAGCATTTCGCCATGAAAACTGTCCGGCATGGCATCGGCATCCGGCAGTTCCTGGAACTCGAAAAGTTTGGCGATCTGTTCTTCCTCGTCCAATTTATTGAATTGGGACAGGCTCTTTTCCCCTGCGCTCTCCGATATTATTCCTTTCCAGAGGTCATCATGTTTGCGGCTGTCCTGCCGGATATCCAGGCTGGCAAAGTGAAACCCAAAAACTTTTATTTTGAGGATAAATTCATCCAAAAGTTCGAGGAACAAGCCGTCATGGTGTTCTACAATTCCCTTTCGTGCTTCGTAGAGGATTTCCAGCAGCTCATCTTTGGAATTCAGTTTTTCATCACCCCCATAAAGGGAATGGTATAGCCGCTTTTCAGCCAGCAACAAATACGGCTCAACATGGTTGAAGGTAAGCCTTCTTCTTACTTTTCTGATGTCCCTGTTGTAGCATTTAAGGATGGAACTTTGCAGCTTATCGGCCACTTTTTTCGTGATGTCGTGCGTCACGTAGGGATTTCCGTCCCTGTCCCCTCCGGGCCAAAAACCGACCATCAGTAGGTTTGGGTTGTCCCAGTCCTGAAGAGGGATGTTCAGTTGGCCAAGCACCCGTTTGAGAATATCCGAGATACTGGGATAAAAAACGTTTTCCAAAAACCAACAGAGACTTAACGCCTCGTCAAAGGGCGTGGGCTTATTCTTTTTTATAAATCCTGTCTTTCCCAGTTGTTGCAGCAACAGGTTGATACTACCAAGGTCGTTATTCCGTATCGCGCCCTCCAGGTCGGTCAGGATGCCCAAAACATTGCCGGGATAAAATTGGGTGGGATGGGCCGTAAGGGTAAGCCGTACGGAAAAGGTTTTCAGCTTCTCAATCAATTCCTCTTTCTTTTTGTCGCTTTCGGCCCTGGCGATAAGCGCTGTCATGGTACCCTTACCCTTCAGATCGTTGACTTTTTCAAATGCCGCATCCTCAATGGAATCAAAAAGTACCACCTGCCGCTCCACATACTGTACCATCAAAAAAAGCAAATCATGTCGTTCTTTGGTGGATTTGGTCGACAAAAGATCTTCGAAAAATTCCTCTATAATCATCTTTGGAGTTTTCCCCTGTTCGTAACCCGTCTGGCAGGCACTGGTGAGAATGGGGAGCAATGTCCCAGTCCGAAAAATATCGTTAAAAGGCAAATCCAAAAACAAGCTGTTGTAAATAGTAAACCTTTTGGCGACTTCGGTTTGATATACTTTGGACATAATTTGTCTTATTGGTTGGAAATATAGCTGCAATTTAAAGAAATATGAGGGAATTGTAAATTTCTTGTGCAAATCGCTCTATGGTATTGAATTTTCCGGCGATTCATTGATCTGCCTAAAATCCTGATTATAAAAGCTATAAGCAGTGGTGTTTTCGAAAAATCGTCCACAATCGTAATATGGGGTTTATAGAACAAGTTTAAATTTGTAATTTCAGGCGCTCGTTCCAAATTCCCA
>DATGOS010000485.1:0-3656 GCA_035305725.1 Cyclobacteriaceae bacterium | reverse complement strand
TGATCCCGATAATGGTGTTTCCGCACTGCAAAAAATGATAATTCCCGGGATCGACTCCCTGGGCCAGGAGCTGGGGCCGGAAATTTTCCTCCGCAAGCGCAAATTTAAGCCGCAGCCTTTTGGTGTTGATGATGGCATCATCACTGATCGCTACCTTGCTCAAAGACCAGCCGCTGCCCATCGCCCGGATATTAATTTGTTTCTCCATGGCTTTTTTAATGACCCACTGGAGATTTTCAGTACATTTTAGATACTGATCAAAGGGAGCAAGCGCCTTAAAGTCGTCCAACGTCAGGTCAAAGGACTGGTCTTCATCCAGAGGCTGAATAAAGTTATCGTGGGCGTTCTTGAACTCCCTGATCTTCCAGGGACGCACTCCTTGTGGATAAGTCATACCGAATAAGTTCAGATTTTTCCCGGATCAGGTTCATAAGGACAACATGCATATTCCATTTGTACCGGGATCACGATTCCCAAAGTAATGGCCGATACCAGCACGCTGGTAAAATTGGTTTTGGCGGTGACCATACAGATGGAAGCACAACTGCCCTCCGTCAAAATATCTTTGGGCTGTTGCAAGCCCCAAAAAAAAGCGGTCTTGCTTACCTTATGGGGTGTAGGGATATCGGAATCATACTTTGACACCACGCGTACATTTGCACAGGAAGCCAACAACAGCCCCGTGATCAGGATCAGGATGTGCTTTCTGATCCAGGTCTTTTGCGTATTCATATTTTCAAAGAAAGGGTATCTATAATCCTCTACAAAAAACAATGAATCCAAAAATCCGCCAATTTTCGAAAGAATGGCGCAACCAGCCCCAATGGCAACTAAAATAATGAATATATAGCAATAAAACAAATGAAAGTATAGGATTGCAGTATCAAGACAAAACTCGTCACCGGTACGGACGGTAAAAGTCTTATTCTTCCAACGGATGATCCCTTAACAGTTGCTCCGGCGAATAGAACCCTTCTTTATCCTGAATGGATGCCCGAATTTTTTCCACCCTTGCCGGAGTAATGCCGGGCGCTTCATTGCCGAACGCGTTCCTGATATAGGTCAGGACGGCAGCAATTTCCTCATCATTGAGCAATCCACCGAAAGGCGTCATGGGCACCTGGCCCGGATAGGACTTTCCAAGAACCTCCATCGGCCCCATCAACCCTTTTAATACCAATTTAATCAGCCTTTCCTCACTGCCGTTAACCCACTGGGTGCCGGCCAAGGGGGGAAAGCCCGCCGCTTCAAGACCTTTTCCGTCCGGCTGGTGACAGGTAATACAGTAACCATCCCGCGCGTAAATTTCCTGTCCTTTCAGGAACAGCTCCCTTTCATCCCCCTCCAGTTTGGTGGCCACCGTTAATTTTTCCTCACCCACGGCATGTCCACCGAGGTGTGCCAGAGCGGTCTCGTGCGCATGCACCATCCATTCATCAAGCGGCAATTTCCCCGCTTCATATACAATCGGCAATCCTATTGCCGGCGGTAGCCAGGAAGCAGCCACGATGGCCTCCAGCCTTACCCTTCCGTGCACATCCCGGGCAGCCCCCATCAATAAATCAGCCTGGTCTGTTACCTGATGCCCGGAATACCGCAAAACGCGGACAGCAGCTGCCCTGGCACGGGAGTCTTTTGCCTCAAGCATTTGCCGAAGCAGGGTTTCATCCACCCGGTTTAATCCCCAGCTTACCCAAAGGGCTTCCAGCACATGGTGTTCGTAATCCGCATCTGTACTATCCAAACCCGCAACCCAACCCTTTAAATGATTGAGCACTTCTATGGCATCCCGGCCCCGGAGCTCCCTTCTGCTGCGATAACGGGTTCTGAATTCGGGAAGTTTTAGATTGTCCAACAGTACCGGTATGGCTGCCCCGTCAACTTGAGCAGGCTCCACCAACGGCCGGGAAGGGTACGTTACACGGTAGATGCGGCCGTGCACATGATCGCGGAGCGGGTCCCGGGCGTTGTGCTGCATATGGCCGATGAGTACGTTGTGCCAGTCCACAATATATAAAGACCCATCCGGGGCAAACTCCATATCCACCGGCCGGAAATTTGGATCATCGCCCCACACCAGGTCCTGCCGGTGTTTGCTGGCATATCCGGTACCCTCATCCGTGAGGGTATGTTGCTTGGTGCCCAGGAAACCAATGGTATTGTTAATCAGAATATCTCCCTGAACCTCTTCCGGAAAATGCCGGCTCGAGATAAACTCCAGTCCGGAGGTGGGCCGGACCCGGTGTTCCTCTTCAATCAAATTAAACGATTTATGGGTAGCGACGCCATACCGCGGTTTTATGGACCCTGGCATCATCCAGCGCACGTCAGGGCCGGAAGTCTCCGCAAAAAAATTCTGACCCCAATCATCAAAGGCTATACCCCAGGGATTAGGAATGGACAACTGCGCGGTACGTTCCAGGTGATGTCTCTGTGGGTTGTACCGATAGAAGCCGCCATTGGTGCCCCGGACGGTACCGTAAGGCGTTTCCACATTGGTGTGGAGAAACACACCTTCCCCCATGTAAATCGCACCCGATGGATCCGCCGTGTAGGCGCTGTGTGCATGATGGGTGTCATGGTCGTCAAAGCCGCTCAAAAGAATCTTCCTGCCATCGGCCCGCCCATCCCCGTCATTGTCGGTCAGTAAAACCAGGTTGGTACCCTGGGAAACATATACCCCCTCCGGCGCCAGTTCAAAACCGACCGGAAGGTGCAGGCTGTCGGCAAAAACGGTTTGCCGGTCAGCCTTTCCATCAGCATCGCTGTCCTCAAATATGATCAGCTTATCATTGGGCTTGTCGTCCCCGGGTCTGTAGTGGGGATAGGTGGGCATTACCGCCACCCAAAGCCTTCCTTTATTGTCAAACGACATCTGCACGGGGTTGGCCAGGTCAGGAAATTCCTCCTCCGAGGCAAATAGTCCTATTTCATAACCGGGAGCTGTGTCCAACGCTGCCAGTGCTTCCTCTCCATATAAGTATCGTGGACTACCGTCTTTACCGGCGGTATAGTTGGTGGTCACCGGCGGAAGTGGGGTGGTATGGCGGTCCGCCTCGGCCAAATCCATTTTCTCCCCCTTAAGGGCTGTCCATATGGCCTCGTCCCGGATCGCTGTCATCTCCCGGATCTTTTTTATTTCAGCGGGATAATTGTCAGGCCCAAAAGGATCAAACCGGCGCCCAAAAACATGCACTCCGTTGGGCATCTTAAAATCATGGTGCCACATCCAGTTTTTTTCCATCACCGCGCCATGCACCAGATCACGGTGCCGGACGTCTCTTGGTTTTGTTTTACCAAAGATTTCATCCGCCAGCAGGTCAGCAAATTTCCGGTAGCCTTCCTCATTCAACTGAAAACCATCAATGGTCAGTGGAGTTTCGTTAACCGCATACCAATCTCCGGACGGGCCGAACGCGTCCACAAAAAGCACTTCATTCCTTTCGCATACCTCCTTCATGGCGGACGTGTAGAGCCGAATGTTTTCGTTCTCCGATTCCCCGTCGGGAAGATCATGTTCGTCGGAAAGATCCTCAAAAGCAATAGGAGAGATAACCGCCAATTGAACCGCGGCTGTATCACCGTTGTAGCGCTGGTCCAGAGTATGCTTAATGAAGTCTTCCAATTCGCCCTTAAAATCCTCCAAGCCCTCTTTT
>DATGOS010000484.1:0-2331 GCA_035305725.1 Cyclobacteriaceae bacterium | reverse complement strand
TCATAAAGGACTCGTCCTGAAATAAAAACTCCGCAAGGGATTTGGCCAACTCCGTTTTGCCGGTTCCTGTCGGTCCCAAGAAAAAAAAGGAGCCGAGCGGTTGCCCGGGTTTACTCAGGCCGGCCCTTGATTCCAAAATGGCATCGGCTATGGACCGGATCGCATGGTCCTGACCGACCACCCTTTGCTTTAATCCGGCCTCCATATTCAACAGCCTTTCTTTTTCCCGGGTCTGTACCTTCCCGATAGGGATACCTGTTTTGTGCGATACAATGGCCGCCAATTCGGCTTTTCCCAACGTGGTGTGAGACCTGGATGCCGCTTGTTCCAAAACTTCCAGGGCATTTTGTAAGTATTTCCTGACATCCTCCACCTGCGCCATCTTGTCGGGATCCTCCTCTGACGCAATGCTGCCCCAAAGGATAGGGCTCAGTTCCTGTCTGAGCTGCCGGTAAAACCATTTCCACTCTTCCAGAGAATGAATCTCTTCCTCATTTTCACACCATTGATCGAACTTATTTTTTGCCTCCTGGATTGATTTCGTACCGTTGTCATTGATAAGCCGCAAGGCAGCCATACTGCGGTCTGCCAGATCGATGGCAGCATCAGGTAGCCGACGGTCTTTTAAGTATCTTTTGGCTAATTTGATGGCTTCATGAACGGTTTCGTCGGGCACGGATAGCCCATGGTGCTGCTCATAATAAGGAACAACCGCTTTAAGCATGTGGTAGCAGGTCTGTGCCGAAGGCTCCTCCACCAGCAACAGTTCAAAGCGGCGGCTGAACGCTTCATCCGGTTCCAAATACTTGCGGTATTCATCCAGGGTGGTGGCACCGATTACTGTAATTTCGCCCCGGGCCAGTTCGGGTTTCAACAAATTGGCGCTGCCGGCAGCCGCACCCTGCTTGTCCAACAGGCTATGGATTTCATCGATGAATAAAATGGCCTTGTCAAATTTTTTGATCTCTGCCAGAATATTTTTTAGCCTTTCTTCCACTTCCCCTTTGTAGGAGGCACCGGCGACCAGGGATCCCGAATCCAACTCAAAAACCCGCGCATCATGCAGCTGCTTGGAAACCTTTTGATTTACAATCGCCAAGGCAAAACCTTCCGCCAAGGCTGATTTGCCCACACCCGGCTCACCGACCAGCATCACGTTGGGCTTTGAACGCCGGCACAGAATTTCGGCCATCATCCTAAGCTCATTTTCCCGGCCTACTATATTGTCCAATTTGCCTTCTCTGCCCAGCTGGGTTTTGTCCCTGCAATACTTCAGCAAGGCATGGGTAGGTTTTGCCACCGGCGATTCAGAGGCCATGCTGTTTGGGCTTGCCAAAACAGCTTGTATTTCCTCGTTGGCAGTTATATGGTTGATCAAATCCTCCCTATGAAGAGGAAAAGACTTCATCTGTTCATAGGAAAATGCCACTCCGGGCGTACTGATCGCCGCCAGCACATGCACCGGCATCAGGGTATCTTTGGCAAGTTTCAGGCGTATATTTTCCGCTTCATGAATCACTTCTGCTATCGCCGCGTCTCCAGGGATAACTTCGGAATAAGCCACCGATTTGAGGAGGTTTTCGCTCCTTACCTCCGCCCATTCCTCCAAATAAAAAATATCTTGATCAAGTGACTCCAGTAACGGTAGCAGACCCGCATCTTCGTGGAGCAAAGCCTTAAGCAAGTGGGCAGGGCCAAATTCGGGATGCATATATTCCTTCGCAATGGCCTGGGCTATTTTAACGGTTTTCTTTAATTCATCTGAGAGGCTCAGATCCTGGGTTAATGCTGTCATGATGGGAGATTGTTTGGATTTTACAGCAACTTCTTCTTGAGGGTGATATTCATGGTGTTGATACAGTTCCTGAGCGGATCTTTTTCCGTCGTAATCTGGATACTCCTGATTTTCCTTTTGCTTTTGATCTCCCACAACTCCCGTTGAAGCTGTGTGAGGCTTATCAAATCCCCATTATAAGTCACCTGCATGTCCTTGCCCTTACAGGCATAGGCGTAGAGGTCGGCAATTTCGCTCTTGCCTTCTACTATCCCTTCCAGAATTACTCCCAGGCGCCTCAGGGAAACGTCCGGAAACCTGATTTCCACTTTTTCTATCCCAACGGTCGGATCTTCCATGGATTCGGGTTGCTCTCTCTGCCCCGCCTGGACTTCCAATGTTTCATTTGCTTTCTTTGCCGGTGGAGGATTTTCCCTGGTGTCGGTGGCGATAATTTTTCGGGGCGTAACCAAAACCGGTAATTCTGCCCGCAATTTGTCATTCACGATCAGGATGACGGATTTTTGCCCCTCAGTCTTAAAAGTATAGGTAGGGCT
>DATGOS010000483.1:0-2159 GCA_035305725.1 Cyclobacteriaceae bacterium | reverse complement strand
AAAAAGACATTACAATGGTGGGTCGAGGTGCTCAAGAGTTCGGATAATCTCGCTGACATGGTCCAGGGCTGTCAGGAAGTATCTGCCAATGCCGATCAGCTTTTAAAGAAAAACCTGAGAAATGCGATTGAGCAGACCAAGGAATTGGAGCGGTCCTATCGTTCAGCCGCCCTGTTCTACAAAAACACCGAAAGCGTCAAGGTGAAAAACGTTTCACTGATCAATGTGGAACTGGAGCAACTGAAAGACCTGGATAATACCCGTTTTATCGATGCCATACACAATGAGCTGGTGGAAAACTATGACCGCCTTGACCTGCGCAATAACTACAGCATGCTAATCATCCCAGGCTACCTAGGTTCCAATAAGGTGCTGGAAAAGTGGGCCAAGCTGGTGTATGAAAATAAAGTGTTGCTGATCACGGACTTCGAAAACCTGGACAATCCGGACGATGTCATGGAATTGTTTGAAGCGGCAAGTTTAACGGGAGGCGACAATTACCGCTCCAACACCATCATGTCCTGCAACTGGCTGGTGGGAAGGGGAAAATTTGATGAAGTGGGGGAAGAGGAGGAATTATTTGTACCGCCTGCAGCGGCTTTGGGAGGAAAAATGTACAACACGCTCATGTCCCAGGTCACAGCAGGCAAGAAATACGGCGGAATCAATGAGGTGGACGGGGTGAAATTTGACCTTAAAAAGAGTGAGATAGCCAACCTGGAAAAGTTGGGCTTGGTGCCGATGGTCAAAGAATATGGGAAAGTCATGGCTTTCTCCGCCAAAACCCTTTTCAATGGCGATAACCTGGGGCTTCAGACTTATTCCGTGGTCAGGGTATTTGATTATGTGGCCAAGGTGATGATGGATTTTTTGAACCGAAGGGCTTTCGAAAACTTCACCGCCAGCAGCCGCAAAGAACTGATGGGGCAGATTGTCAAATTTCTGGACAGCATCACGGGGCCTACCAAGCTGATCGAAAATTTCTCCATCAAAAGGTTTGAACAGGATCCCATTCAGAAAGACCGGATCTACCTCGATATCCATATGAAACCCTATTTCCCGGCCAAATCCTTTATCATCAAGCTGGACGGACAGAAGGGCGATGATGGGAACGAATGGGAATCGGAATATGCACAGCAGTAAGCGGCGGGATCCCGGTGACACAATACTCACTTTTACTCAATTATCAACTTAAAATCAAAAATTATGTCCTTCAAAGCCAGACTTAAAGTAGCGGGCAAAGACCTGCCCGTCCTAGATGCTCATTACGAGCTAAAACGCAATACCGATGCCACCGGGCGCCCTTCCGAGGATGTTCGCGGCGGGAAAATTACCCTGACAGTGGAATCAACCGGGGAAACACCTTTCTTCGAATGGATGTGCAACAGCTTCGAACGCAAGGACGGAACCATTGTATTCACCAAAAGGGATACCGACGCCACCATGAAAGAACTCAGCTTCACCGAGGCTTATATGGTTTCCTATGCCGAAAGCTTTGACAGTGATAGCGCCAGACCGGTAAGGGAAACCTTTACCATCAGCGCCAAATCCATCAAGCTGGGTAACGGCGAACACAAAAACGAGTGGCCGGTATAAGCAGAAATGAAAAGGGTGGTCTGTGAGCTGCCACCCTTTTTCAGCTCTTCCTAAAAGCGCAAAACCCAGCCCAATCAAATCCATATCAACCATGTCATTCAGAGCCATATTAAAAGTAGACGGGGAAGAATCAAAGGTTCTGCACTGCTCCTATTCTTTCCTAAAGATAACAGATGCTACGGGCAAACCCACCTCGATCCCTCAGGGAGGGATGGTGACCATAAAAATTGAAAGTAACGGCAAAACCAATTTTTATGACTGGATGATCAGTCCTACCCAGGTAAAAAGCGGTGACATTACATTTTACCGCCGGGATGAAATGAGCAAGCTCAAAACGCTGGAATTTACAGATGCACACTGTGTGGGCTACCGGGAGACTTTTGAGCATGTGGGGGAAAATCCCATGCATATAGAATTGAGGATTAGCGCCAGAGGTTTAAAACTGAATGATTCAGTATTCAATAATAACTGGCCGGAATAGGTAAATCACCAACATATTTTTATGGCACAATTTGTAATCACCGGCATTGAAATCGAGGATAAGAAAATATCCCAATTTTCCT
>DATGOS010000482.1:0-10851 GCA_035305725.1 Cyclobacteriaceae bacterium | reverse complement strand
TGTCCATTAACTGATAATTGATGGAGGTGGAAAGATTGTTTCTCTTAAGGTCGGACCCCGGTATCATCCCCCGGTGAAGCATATTGGAATAGGACACCCTGAAAGAACTATTATCATTGCCCCCACTCAACGACACATTGTTTGAGGAGGTTATCCCCGTCTGCATAAAATCCTTCATCGCGTTGGGATAAGAGACTAAGGGGGTGGGAATGCCGTTTCCATTTTCATCCACGGGGCTGTTCCACTGCACCGCTGTATTACCCACGTCCAATTCAGGACCTCCCCAGTAAGCGGATTCTTCCGCAAAAACACCCGCCCTTTCGCCATTGGCATACCGGTAATGGAAGTCCAACAGCCTCGTGGCCTGCTCGAACACATTGCTTGTGGAAAATGAAACGCCCAGGTCTTTTCTTTTGGCACCGGATTTTGTGGTGATAATGACCACGCCGTTGCCGGCACGCGTGCCGTAAAGGGCCGCGGCACTCGGACCTTTAAGTACACTGATGCTGGCAATGTCCTCGGGATTGATGTCCGAAATCGCGTTTCCATAGTCCACCTGGTTACCGTCTCCACGTTCCTGAATGTTGTTCAGCGAATTGGACATGGGTACCCCGTCCACCACAAATAGCGGTTGGTTATCTGTGGTGAGGGAAGTTGCGCCCCGGATGATCACACTGATGGAAGATCCCGGGCCGCTGGTTTGGTTTATGGCCACCCCGGCCACCCTGCCCGAAAGGGAACTCAACAGGTTTTCCTGGCTTACTTGCGTCAGGTCCTCACCGCTTACGTTGGCCACGTCATATCCCAACGAGCGTTGCTCTCTTTCTATGCCAAGCGCTGTTACCACCACCTCGTTCATCGTATCAATGCTCTCAACCATGGAGATGTTGATTTCGCTTTGCGTACCTACGCTGACTTCCTGGGTGTCAAAGCCAACATAGGAAAATACAAGTACCGCATCCCCGTTTTCCACAGTAAGGCTATATGCTCCGTTGAGGTCTGTAACCGTTCCGTTGTTTGTCCCTTTCTCCACGACGGTTACCCCGGGAAGTGCGCTGTTGTCCACCTGGGATACCACCCTTCCCTTTACCCGAATATCCTGTAAGCCGGGACTGGCCGGTAAGGTATTTACCACCATTACTTTTGCTGCAACCGGGAAATTCCCGCTATCCGGCATACCTGTGCCCGCTGTGGCCCAACAGGCTCCGGAAACGAACAGGCAGGCCAGAACCAGCGGCAAGCCCCACCTGGATTTTAAGTTTGTAAGGCGTTCTTTCATAGATATTGGGATTAATTTATTTTTTTTTCTTTAAGTGCATGAGGTATTCATCCATGATATCAGCATAATGTTCTTTCAGAAACTTTGTATAAAAACGGACGCATTCATCATCATCCAGGTCCTCAAGGAGCGTTTCCAGGTCTTTTCTGGATATTCGGTTATTGACAAGCTCCTTCATCAGATTCTCGGAATTCCTTTTTTTCATATACAGTCACCTGTTCATATTACCCGATCCGCAGAAAAAAGGCTATTCGATATGTGGATTTTTTTCCTCTAGTCTCCTTGGTGGAATGAAAGCATTGTTTCAGTCAGTAGCCGTGAATTTCCTTGCTATTGTCCCACATGCTTGGCAGATTTGTAAGCTTTACGGGACGATTAGGTTCTCCAAAAAATATCCTTACCATGTATATTATTTTTGATACTGAGACTACCGGCTTGCCGAGGAATTACGATGCCCCCGTCAGTGATCTGGACAACTGGCCACGACTGGTGCAATTGGCCTGGCAGCTTCATGACGAAAAAGGCAAACTCCTTGCCCAGCAAAGCTCAATCATCAAGCCCCGGAATTTTACTATCCCCTACAATGCCGAAAAAGTACATGGCATCTCCACCGAGCGGGCACTGAGGGATGGACTTGATTTAGAGGAGGTCTTAACAGCGTTTCTTCGGGATGTCGCCAAAGCCAAGTACATGGTGGGGCATAACCTCGATTTTGACATCAGTGTCTGCGCTGCGGAATGCCTGCGGACAAACCAGCCCCCTTTGCTTCTGGAAAAGGAAACCCTGGATACTAAGGACCATGCCACGGATTTCTGTGCCCTGCCGGGTGGAAAAGGCGGCAAATTCAAATGGCCCACCCTTACAGAACTCCACCAGAAACTGTTCGGGACGGGATTTGAAGATGCCCACGATGCGGCCTATGATGTGGCCGCCACCGCAAAATGCTTTTTTGGATTGATCAGACACCGGGTGCTGCCCACGGAACAAGGGATAAATCCCGGGGAGGTAGTGTATGAGGCACCCAAACTGGATGTCGCCAATTTTGCCCATGCCGTAGACCGGCAAAAACAGGCTTCCAAAGATGTTATTCAAAAGGCAAAAGGCGCGAATATTTCGGACCTGAAAGACGTTCCTTTTTCCCATTTGCACGTACATACCCAGTTTTCCATACTTCAGGCAACCTCTGAAATTCCCTTGCTGATGAAACGGGTTAAGGCGCTAAATATGCCCGCCGTTGCCCTCACCGATCATGGAAATATGATGGCCGCCTTCAGTTTTGTAAAAGAGGCCCTTGCCCACGATATCAAACCCATCGTAGGCTGTGAGTTCAATGTATGCACAGACAGGAAGGACAAAACGAAAAAAGAGGACGGGTATCAAACCGTCCTGCTTGCCAAAAACAAAGCCGGCTACCACAACCTGGCCAAACTGGCCTCTTTTGCCAATATTGAAGGCTTTTATTATCTGCCCCGGATCGACAAAGAAATCCTTGTCCGGTACAAAGAGCACCTGATCGCCACCACAGGAGGATTATGGGGGGAAGTGCCTTATTTGATCCTGAACGTGGGCGAAACGCAGGCGGAAGAGGCCTTCGTCTGGTGGAAACAACAATTTGGGGAGGATTTTTATGTGGAACTGAACCGGCACGGAATTCCTGAGGAGGAAAAAGTAAATGAGGTACTGTTGCGGTTTGCCCAAAAGTATCAGGTAAAATATTTTGCCTCCAACAACACCTATTATAACCATAAGGAAGATGCAAAGGCACATGATATTTTGCTCTGCGTAAAGGATGGGGAAAAGATCCAGGGCCCGGAGGCCAAACCAAAAAGGTATGCAGGTAAACTTGGCAGGGGATTCCGCTTCGGATTTCCCAATGAGGAATTTTACGTGAAGAGCCAGGATGAAATGAAGCAGCTCTTTCACGATCTTCCCGAAGCCATTGCGACCACTAACGAGATCATCGGAAAAGTTGAAAAATATGAACTGAGGCGGGAGGTTCTTCTTCCAAAATTCAACATTCCGGATGAATTTGTCGATCCCAAAGATGAAGAAGACGGAGGCAAGAGAGGGGAAAATGCTTACCTGCGGCACCTTACCTATGAGGGCGCCCGTTCACGGTACGGGGAACTTACCGACGCCATCAAAGAGAGGCTGGATTTCGAGCTGGCCACGATTGAGAGGACCGGATACCCCGGCTACTTCCTCATTGTGCAGGATTTTACCTCGGCGGCCAGGAATATGGGGGTGGCCGTAGGGCCGGGAAGAGGTTCCGCGGCGGGATCGGCAGTGGCTTATTGTATCCGTATCACGGACATTGACCCAATTCAGTATGACCTGCTGTTCGAAAGGTTCCTCAATCCGGACCGGATATCGTTACCGGATATAGACATTGATTTCGATGACCGGGGACGCCAAAAAGTGATTGAATACGTCATCAACAAATACGGGGAAAACCAGGTAGCTCAAATCATCACCTACGGCACCATGGCGGCCAAATCCGCCATCCGGGATACGGCAAGGGCCTTGAACCTCCCCCTGTCGGAGGCGGATAAACTGGCTAAACTGGTGCCGGACATCAAACTGAAGGCCCTTTTTGGAATGGCGGGAGACAGCGCGAAACTGGCTGGGAAATTTAAAAACAACTCCGAAAGTCTGGAAAAAGCCCAGGAACTGATCCGCATTTCAAAGGGCAACGATGACAATTCAAGAACCATCAATCAGGCGCAGGTGCTGGAAGGCTCCGTAAGAAACACGGGTATCCACGCCTGCGGAATTATCATTACACCCTCTGACATCACCGATTTTGTCCCCGTGGCTTTGGCAAAAGATTCGGACATGTACTGCACGCAGTTTGACAACGCGGTGGTGGAGGATGCGGGTCTTCTGAAAATGGACTTTTTGGGATTAAAGACCCTTACCCTTATAAAGGATGCGGTTAAAATCGTCGAGGAAAGACATGGCATCAAGCTGGATCCGGACCGGTTTCCCATAGATGATGAAAAGACGTATGCCTTGTTTCAAAGGGGAGAAACTGTGGGCGTTTTTCAATATGAATCTCCCGGCATGCAAAAGTACATGAGAGAGTTGAAGCCCTCGGTTTTTGCGGATCTGATCGCCATGAATGCCCTGTACAGGCCAGGCCCCCTGGAGTATATTCCCAGTTTTATCCGAAGAAAACATGGACAGGAAGCCATCACCTATGACTTGCCGGAAATGGAAGGTTACCTGAAGGAGACCTACGGGATTACAGTGTACCAGGAACAGGTCATGCTTTTGTCCCAGCAGCTGGCGGGATTTACCAAGGGTGAGGCTGATGTATTGCGGAAGGCGATGGGTAAAAAGCAAAAAGACGTGCTGGACAAGATGAAGCCAAAATTTGTCGAGCAGGCCAGCGCCAGGGGACATGATAAGGCGAAACTGGACAAAATCTGGAAGGACTGGGAATCCTTCGCTTCCTATGCCTTTAATAAATCCCATTCAACCTGTTATGCCTGGATCGCTTACCAGACGGCTTACCTCAAAGCACATTATCCTGCAGAATATATGGCTTCCGTCTTGAGCAACAACATGAACGATATATCCCAGGTAACTTTTTTTATGGAAGAATGTAAAAGGATGGGCGTGCAGGTGTTGGGCCCTGATGTGAATGAATCCAGGGAAAGCTTTACGGTCAACGCGGAAGGCCAGGTCCGGTTTGGACTCGTGGCGATCAAAGGTGCGGGGAATGCGGCCGTACATGCGATCATTTCCGAAAGGGAAAAAAACGGACTGTACCTGAATATCTTTGATTTTACAAAAAGGCTGTGCAAAGTAGTCAACAAAAAAACACTGGAAGCCCTGGCCATGGGCGGAAGTTTTGACTGCTTTAAGGAACACCATAGAAGACAGTACCTGGAAGCGCCGGAAGCAGACATGAGTTTGTTGGAAAAAGCGGTGAAATACGCACAGAAAGTCACCCAAGAAGCTGAAAGTGCACAAGTTTCACTGTTTGGAAACGACACAGGCATGGAGATCAGTCTTCCGCAAATTCAAAATATGGAGCCTTTCAGCCAGTTGCAGCAGCTTAATATTGAAAAAGACGTACTTGGTTTATACATTTCCGGACATCCCCTGGACCAGTTTAAGCTTGAATTTGACGCTTTCACCAATACCTCCCTGTCCGAGTTTTCGAACATGGAAGCATTAAAAATGAAAAGTGAAAAAATAATGGCCGCCGGTATTGTCAGTAGTTTTGCACACCGGACTACCAAAAACGGTAAGCCATTTGGAACCCTCAGCCTGGAGGATTACCAGGGAGGTCATACTTTCTTCCTGTTTGGGGACGATTATATAAGGTTCAAAGAATATTTTATGACGGGCTGGTTTTTGTACATTACAGGATCGGTGCATCCAAACAAATGGAGGGAGGGAGAATTTGAATTCAAGATCAACCAAATCATGTTGCTCAACGATGTCCGGTCCAAAATGGTAAAAGGCTTAAGAATTAACATAGATCTTGACCATTTGACTTTTGACATTATGGAAAGGCTGGAGCAAATCACCCGTGAATATAAGGGTGAGGCAAAACTGTATATAAACATTATTGACAAAAAGGAGAACATCACCCTGGATCTCATGTCTACCAAATACCATATTGATCCTTCCAACGACATGTTCAATGCATTAAATGCACTCCCTCAGTTGGAATACAAAATTATCTAATCGTGCCTCGGTTTACCGCACCTCTGTCTGGACCTGTTAAATACGGCATGTCCACTAAATATTAATCCCGATAGGAACTAAAACCTTCCAAATAACCTTTACTAGTAATCTAGCTTTCGACATAAAACTTAAAAAAATATATAATGGCAAAGACAATTGAAATTACGGACGCAAACTTTGATGAAATTATTAAATCAGACAAACCCCTGCTGGTAGATTTCTGGGCAGAATGGTGCGGACCATGTAAAATGATTGGTCCTTTGGTAGAAGAAATCGCTGGGGAATACGACGGGAAAGCAATTGTCGGAAAAGTTGACGTGGACTCAAATCCGGTAGTTTCCGGCAAGTTTGGCATTAGAAGCATTCCAACCCTCTTGTATTTCAAAAATGGTGAAATCGTAGATAAACAAGTGGGAGCGGTGCCAAAATCAATTCTAGCGCAAAAGCTGGAAGCACAGATATAATTTCAGTAAGACAAGAAAAACGCCAGGTTAAAAAATAGCCTGGCGTTTTTTGTTAATGCCCCTTGGGGATTATTATACCAAAAAAATTTTTTTTCCATGCCCGGACGCGGGAACAATTTGCCAATAATCTTGTGCTTTGCCTTCCGCGACATATTATTCTTCAGCCATTCAGCAAGAATGCTAGTGCAATTTTTCAAGTACCGTCAAGTCAGACACTCCTCCTGACACAATAAACTTCATCACTTCTGCACTGTTTACGTTTTTTAGCACCCTAACATTCTCCCGGGGAACTAAATAAGAGTTGCCGCTGAAATTGTAGGAATGGGGAAAATACACAGCGGCCAATCCGGGCTCATCCAATGCTCCCATGTCCTCCTGGGTCATAAATCCCAGGCGGTACAGGTTTTCAGACATTTTAACAACAATCGGCGTGTTAAATTTCTTCTTGTCGCCCACGAATGCGGACATAAGGTCTTTGATACTGGTGTAAATGATATTTACCAGCGGGATTTTGATAAGCCAGCCTTCCAGCATGTCAAATAAAGGCCGGGTAAGAAACATGCTGGCAGCATAGCCAATGAAGGTGATAAACCCGAAGACGATCAGCATCCCCAATCCCGGGATAGGCAATGGGATAAGGCTGTCCAGGAATAAAACAATCAACGTTAGAATATAAAATGTAATGACCAATGGAGCTACGAAAAGCAAGCCTCTAAAAAAATAATTTATGATCTTTTTGTGGTTGAAATCCATGGCAGACTGGGCTAAGTATAATTTTCACTAAAGCAAATGTAAAAAAAAACCCTGTCAAACATGACAAGGTTTCTGTGATAGAAAAATGGTCGATTTATAACTCGATCCCCATAAAACTCATAAACGCTATTCCCATCAAACCCGTGATCAGCATTGTAATGCCCAATCCTTTCAAGCCGTCAGGCACGTTGGAATATTTTAGCTTTTCCCTTATGGCCGCGAGTGCCACAATGGCTAAGAGCCAGCCGACTCCCGAGGAAGCGCCGTATACCGCTGCCTCCGCGAGGGTGTAGTCCCTTTGTGCCATAAACAAAGCACCGCCAAGGATGGCACAGTTTACCGCGATAAGGGGAAGGAATATCCCCAGCGCCCCATAAAGTGCGGGAGAAAATTTTTCAACCACCATTTCCACCAACTGGACGGAAGCGGCAATAATGGCAATAAACATAATCAACTGCAGGAAGCTTAAGTCGATCCCCGCAAAGTCGGCGCTTATCCAGGTCAAGGCACCTTCTCTCAACACATATTCATTCAAGATCCAGTTAAGAGGGACAGTTAGTCCCAGAACGAAAATGACGGCAGCACCTAAGCCCAAAGCAGTGCTTACTTTTTTGGATACCGCCAAAAAAGAACACATGCCCAAGAAGTAGGCGAAGATCATATTTTCTATAAATATGGATCGAATTCCAAGATTTATCAGTTCCATTGCACTAATGCTTTATTGTTCAACGTAATTGGTTAAGGACCTTTGAACCCAAATAATGAGGCCAAGAATCATAAAGGCACCTACAGGAGTTACCATCAGACCGTTGGTAGCGAGACTGTCCATGCCTATCCAGCCGGCCACTGGATCCAGGACCGGGATGCCAAAAAAGGAACCTGAACCCCAGATTTCCCTGAAAAACGCCACCGCAAGAATAATCCATGAATAACCCAAGGCTTGTCCAAAGCCGTCCAGTACCGAATCATAGGGTTTATTACCCATGGCAAAAGCTTCCAGCCGCCCCATTACGATACAGTTGGTGATAATCAGACCAATGAACACGGACAGCTGTTTATACATATCATAGGAATATGCCTTCAATACTTCGCTCACCAATGTCACCAAAGTCGCGACCACCGCCAACTGGGCAATAATTCGAATCCGTGAAGGGATAGTGTTTCTCAAAAATGAAATGACCAAATTGGCCATGGCCATCACAAATATCACGGAAAGCGCCATTACCAGGGTAGGCTGTAGCTGGGTGGTCACGGCCAGCGCAGAACAAATTCCCAGGACCTGAATGGTAATCGGGTTGTTGTCTACCAGCGGGTCGGTAACGATCCTTTTTCTTCGTTTGGAAAGAAAAGGCTCCGCTGGCTTTTTTATCGTTTTTTCTGCTGTATCTGTACTCATTTTTTATTCAATTGAAGCGTAGAGAATTATTTATTAAAAGCCACTTTCTCCGGCGATTCATCCATCATTTTCGTGAGAAAGGCTTCATAGTATGAAAGGTAATTTCTCAGCATATTGTTCACACCCACCGCGGTGATGGTAGCCCCAGACAAACCGTCCACCCTATGGGGATCATCGGAGTAATCCCTCCCTTCACCTTTTTCCATTGTCACAGAAGCCAGCTCTCCGTTATCACCCCAGATTTCCTTGCCCTGATACCTTTGTTGCACACCTTCTTCGGTAATTCGCGCACCCAACCCGGGCGTTTCCCCCGCATGGGAGAATGTAACTCCTTCGATGGTATTTAAATCAGACTGAAGGGCCATGTATCCCCAAATGGCGTTCCAGAGACCTGCTCCATACAAAGGAAGAATATAGGCGCTCACATTGTCCGGATTTCCTTCCTCATGGTAAATAAAGACTGGGTATAACCTGTCTTCCGGGGCTCTTTTGTAATTGCTTCCAATATCCACCGTCTCGGCTGAAATAGCGGTACCTTCCACTTCCGTCACTTCCTCGCCTTCAATATTCACGACAGTGGAAGCGATGGTGTTCTCATAATAAGCAGTAATTTCCTCGGGAGACATCGCTGCGATTTCATCTCCGCTCATTACAGCCCCCAAAATCTGCTTTTTAGTATCCAGCGCTATGGCTTCCCGCTGTTTGGGCCCCAACAGTTGTGAGGATCCCGACAACAAGAGACCACATACGACCGTAAGGACGACCGAAAATATAATGATATAACTGTTAGACTGTTGCACGTTGTAACCTCCTTTTTTTGTTTGCTTGAACTACATAGAAATCAATCAACGGGGCAAACACGTTCATAAAGAGCACTGCCAACATGATCCCTTCCGGATAGGCAGGGTTCGTGACCCTGATGATTACCGTAAGTACCCCTATGAGAAAACCGTAAATCCATTTGCCTGTTTCCGTTTGTGATGCGGTCACCGGATCCGTCGCCATATAGACAATCCCAAAGGCTACGCCACCCAATATCAGGTGATAATGGGCGGGCAAGGCCATATATTCGTTGGTAGCCAATAAATTCATTACAAGCCCCATCACATAGGTCCCTCCAAACGCCGCCGCCATGATTTTCCAGCTACCTACACCGGTCAGGATCAATATGGCCGCCCCGATCAATACCATTAACATAGAAGTTTCTCCTATAGATCCGGGGATAAAACCCCAAAACATGTTGGCAAAGCTATACAGGTTATCGCCGATGGAGGTGTTGTGGGAAGAAAGGGCCGTGGTCACGATTTCGCCGTCCACGCTTGCCTGGTAGGCCACGCCTAAGGCGGTGGCTCCCGAAAAACCGTCTACCGGGGTCTTGTCTCCCAGATATGTCCAAACCTGGTCCCCGGATATCTGTGCAGGATAGGCAAAATAAAGAAATGCCCGGGCTGTCATGGCCACGTTCAACACATTCATGCCGGTGCCCCCAAACACTTCTTTGGCAATCACCACCGCAAATACAGTGGCCAATGCCACCTGCCATAAAGGAATCGTAGGAGGCACAATCAAAGGAATCAACATCCCTGTCACCAGAAAACCTTCATTGATGGGGTGTTTTCTGATGACGGCAAACACCGCTTCTACAATACCTCCCGAGGCGTAAGCAACAATTACAATGGGCAATACAAGCTGTAACCCCAGAAGAAACTTGTCTCCAAATGTCGCCGCTTCTCCCACGGCCAGAAAATGCTGATGGCCTACATTGTATATGCCAAACAACAGGCAGGGTAACATGGCAATGACCACCGTGATCATCAACCTCTTCAAATCTATGGCATCCTTCACCTGGGCCCCTTTGATGCCGGTGGTGTGTTTCGGGGAAAACATAAAAGTTTCACCGGCTTCGTATAGATAATAAAAGTTCTCAAACTTTCCCCCTTTTTGGAAGAGTGGCTTTTGTTTATCTAAAAGATCACGTAGAAATTTCATATTAATTAACTGTATTGAATAAGTTCTATTCCTTTCCGGAGTATTTGTTGGACGGGATGTTTGGAAACATCTACGAATTCACAAAGCGCCAAGTCTTCTTCAACTACTTCAAAAATCCCCAATTCTTCCATTTCATCATAATCTTCTGCCATAATGGCCTTTAAAAGGAAGACCGGATATATGTCCATGGGCGTGACGCTTTCAAATATCCCGGTCTGAACAAATGCCCGTTCCTCTCCCCTTGCGTTGGTATCCAGGACATATTCCTT
>DATGOS010000481.1:0-4464 GCA_035305725.1 Cyclobacteriaceae bacterium | reverse complement strand
GGACCGCACCTACCACTATCCTGCCGTGATCCGGCTTCATGAATACAAAAACATTCCCTTCCAGGGCGTATTGTTGAGCAGGCCGAACATCTTCAAAAGGGACCGCAATGAATGCCAGTACTGCGGCGCTAAAAAAGCGCTGACCATCGACCACGTAATTCCCAAATCCAAGGGAGGCACGACCAACTGGAACAACCTGATCACCGCATGCCACCGCTGCAACACCCAGAAGGGAAACCAAACACCGGAACAGGCAGGTCTGGAACTTAAATACCGCCCCTTCAGGCCCACCCTGTCATATTTTCTGGCAGACTATGCGGAAAAAAACGCCATGGAATGGCTCCCGTTTCTGGATGCCAGTCCGGTTCATAAAGGCAGCGCTTTGACATAAACCTGGTCTACAAAAAAGGACGGAACTGTCTTAGGAACCGGATGTCGTTTTCTGTAAACAACCTGAGGTCGTTGATCTGGTATTTGAGCATGGCGATACGTTCTATACCCATCCCAAAAGCAAAACCAGTATATTTTTCGCTATCAATTTTGCAGTTTTCAAGAACATTGGGGTCTACCATTCCGGCTCCGCCAATTTCCACCCATCCGCTGCCCTTGCAGATATTGCAGCCCTTGCCGCCGCAAAGCTGGCAGGATATGTCTATTTCAGCACTGGGTTCGGTGAACGGAAAAAATGATGGACGGAACCTTACCTTGGTTTGCTTTCCAAACATCTCCCGGGCAAAGTGGTACAGGGTCTGCTTCAAATCCGCAAAACTCACGTTTTCGTCGACATAAAGCCCCTCCACCTGATGGAAGATACAGTGGGCGCGGGCGGAAATAGCTTCATTCCGGAATACCCGCCCAGGCGATAAGGTCCGGATTGGCGGCGGCTGGGTCTCCATCACCCTTACCTGCACCGATGAGGTATGGGTTCTTAAAGCGATGTCAGGGTTCTTTTCAATAAAAAAAGTGTCCTGCATTTCCCTTGCCGGATGGTTTTCGGGAAAATTCAGCGCCGTAAAGTTATGCCAGTCATCTTCAATCTCAGGTCCTTCCGACAGGTTAAACCCGATGCGTTCAAAAATCTCCACAATCCTCTGCCGGGTACTGGTCAAGGGGTGGATCCCTCCTACCTTTACCCGGGTGGCAGGCAAGGTGAGGTCCAAATCCTGTTCCTGCTTCACAAGGTTCTGCTCATTGACTTTTTGGACCAGCTCCTGAAACTTCTCGGCCGCCAGCGATTTGACCTCGTTAACCGCCTGCCCGTAAGCTTTCTTTTGATCGTCGGGAATCTGGCGCATCTGGGCAAAAAGCTCCCCGATCACGCTTTTTTTGCTGATATATTTCAACCTGAACTGTTCCAGTTGATCCGGGTTTTGGGCCTCAGCCTGGGCAATTTCGGTCTTCAATTGTTCTATATTGTCCTGATACATGCGATCACCGTCAGTTTTAACGACAAATCTAAAACAATATCTTTTAAGCACCACATTTAAGCCAGGGGATATGGCTATGCCATAGCGCTGGGCCCTACTTTGTGAAATAATTTTCCGGCTTCGCTTTTTTTGGTTTATTTTGTAGCATCCTGTTTTTTTCACATAAAATTAAGGGCCGTGCAGCAAAGCTATCAACAAAGGACACTGGGCATCCTTGGCGGGGGCCAATTGGGAAGAATGCTGATCCAGTCCGCGATCAATTACAATATTGAAGTCCATATCCTTGATCCGGACGCCAACGCGCCCTGCAGGCATTTAGCCCATGAATTCACCCATGGCAGCCTTACGGATTTTGACACGGTCTACAACTTTGGGAAAAACTGCGATGTGATCACCATCGAGATCGAAAATGTCAATACCGAAGCCCTGGTCAAACTGGAAGAAGCGGGCAAGAAGGTATTTCCGCAACCCCACATTATTCAGATGATCCAGGACAAACGGAAGCAAAAACAATATTATCTGGACAACGAAATTCCCACAGCAACCTTTATTCTTACCGATAATAAAGCCGCCGTGATGGCCCGGGCGGATTTTCTTCCTGCGGTTAACAAACTCGGAACGGAAGGGTATGACGGAAGAGGGGTACAGGTGATCAGGGAAGCAGCGGACTTGGAACTGGCGTTTGAGGCACCCAGCCTGCTAGAGAAGCTGGTGGATTTTGACAAGGAAATAGCCGTGATCGTCGCCAGAAATGAAAAAGGGTCCGTCAAAGCCTTTCCACCTGTAGAATGCGCCTTCCACCCTACAGCCAATTTGGTGGAATTTCTTTTTTCCCCTGCCAACATTGATGAGGAAATGAAGCTGAAAGCCGTCCGGGAAGCGGAAAAGCTGATCGAAAAGCTCGGCATGGTAGGTCTGTTGGCGGTGGAAATGTTCGTGACCCGGGAAGGGGAAATTTTGGTCAATGAGATCGCCCCACGGCCGCACAACAGCGGACACCATTCCATAGAGGCCAACTACACCTCACAGTTCGACCAGCACATCCGGGCAGTACTGGATCTGCCCCTGGGCGAAACGGGGATGAGGACTCCCGCGGCCATGATCAACCTATTGGGTGAGGACGGGCATTCGGGAGAAGCCGTCGTGGAAGGGTTACGGCAGGCGATGGCAGAACCGGGGGTTTATGTGCACTTATACGGCAAAAAAATGACGAAGCCTTTCCGGAAGATGGGACATGTCACCGTGTTGGACGATGACCCGGGTAAGCTTCAGGAAAAAGCAAGGAGCATAAAGGACATGATAAAAATAAAGGCCAAAGCATGAGCAAACAAATAGGGATTATCATGGGGAGCAAATCCGATCTCCCTGTCATGAAGGATGCTGCCAAAGTCCTGGAGGAACTGGGAATAAAATATGAACTTACCGTGGTGTCGGCTCACCGAACGCCGCTCCGTATGATCGATTATGCCGAATCGGCTAGAAAGAAAGGCTTGAAAGTCATCATTGCCGGAGCCGGAGGAGCGGCCCACCTTCCCGGTATGGTGGCCTCCTTAACCACGCTGCCGGTCATTGGCGTACCGATAAAATCGTCCAACTCCATTGACGGCTGGGACAGTGTCCTTTCCATATTGCAGATGCCAGGTGGCATTCCCGTGGCTACCGTAGCCCTAAACGGGGCCAAAAACGCCGGAATTCTGGCGGCGGCTATTCTGGGAACATCTGATGCGAGCGTTGCGGAGCGCCTGGAGGCTTATAAAAAAGACCTCAGGGAAAGTGTGGAAGAGGCTGCCAGGGATATAGAGACCAAAGGCTGGAAGGACAAACTGGAGGAATAACAATTATCCATGGACCTGAAAAAAATCATTCGCTTCAGAATTGGCTCCGAGGATTGGGAAATGCCTCTGGGCGTTTTGTTGTTACTCCTCGGCATCGTTTTCGCCATGGTGCTTGCGGGAGCTTACCTGGGGTTCAAATTTGGAACCAGCCAGTTTTAAGTGCTTTCGGTAAAAGAAACCGCAAGGAGCATGTAACAGCGGAGTCTGAAGCTTTCCGATACTTTTTCCTAAAAGACGTTTTTTTATGAAATGGTTCTTCCGCGTCGCGGCTACTATATAACTTCCCTAACTCACTGACAAGCCCTGACTTGAAAATTCAGTTCGATAATTCGACAGTTCGTCAACATTCCAGGTTATCTGTTTTTATTTTCTAAAAGGGCAAGGTATCATCATCATTTTCACCGCCGAAGCTCGCTACATCCGGATTGTTTGGATATTGAACCGGTTCGGGCGCATTGGCTGATCCCTGTTTCTGCGCTTTCCATGCCCTTACATCGGTATACCACCGTCCGTTATATTCCCTGCTCTCTATTTCTATACCCAGGTTCACCTCATCTCCCGGCTGCATGGCAAACTGGTCTATCTTGTCTCCCCAAACCGTGACGCACACTTTTTTGGGGTATTGGCTTTTGGTTTCAAGAATATAATCCTGTTTCCTCCAGGGGCCGTTTCTTCCCGTTCCTTTCTGCTCTTCCAGTACCTGAACAATTTTGCCGTTGATTTCCATAATTACTTCGATTTGGTGTTTTATAAAATACGAAGGTAAGAAAATCAAAATACAAAAAAAGGAGGGCGCAGCTTATGGCGGGCGCCGGCGCCTCTAGTTGCCGTACCCACAGTGGGAAAAAATAATGTGGTCCTTTCTTTGTTTGGAACAAGGCGAAGCCAGAAACTATTTCCCAACGGAATTTGGTTAACCTAAGACCAACGATTTTTAATGAAGAAAAACAGCCCCCGGAAATTAACGGAAGGAAAGATTCTGAGGTCGATCATTTCCATTGCCCTCCCTATTATTTTCGCCAATATACTGCAGACCGGATATCAGCTCATCGATACTTTCTGGCTGGGGCGGCTGGGGGCCGATGCGGTGGCGGCAGTAAGTTTGAGTTTCCCTATACTTTTCCTCATCCTGTCTCTTGGAGGTGGACTGACATTGGCCGGAACGGTGCTCGTCTCACAGTACAAAGGAGCCAACAACCAAA
>DATGOS010000480.1:0-5999 GCA_035305725.1 Cyclobacteriaceae bacterium | reverse complement strand
TGACGTACATCCATCCGAGCCCATTGTTATTTATAAAACCGGGAAAGTCCTGGAGATTCTGTCCCGATATGAGGTGGGTAAAGGAGGTGAGCGGCAGACCCGCCTGTCCCCCTCCGCCATCAACTTGTGGCTGGACTGCCGGCTCAAATTTTACTTTCGGTATGTGGTGGGAATTAGGGAAAGGGAGGAAGTCCAGGAAAAAATAGACCCGGCGGTGTTTGGAAATCTTGCCCACTACAGCCTGGAATTTCTTTACCAGGGCTTTCAAACCCGGAAAAGAAAATCTGTTTTGGAAAAGGAGGATTTTGCGGATTTAAAAGAAAAGTGGGTGGCGCCTTCGGTAGCCCTGGCCATTCAGAAGCATTATTCGCTTCCGGAAGGGGAAAGGGCACAGCTTTCCGGCCAGTTGATCATTGCCAGGGATGTTTTGCAGAGATACCTGGTCCGCTTGCTGGAAGTGGACGAAGCCTATGCACCGTTTGAAATCATTTCGCTGGAGGCAAGCAGGAATTATTTTTCGGACCTCACGCTGAATTTGCCTCAAGGAGACAAGGTGATTGGCATAAAAGGAATCATCGACCGGGTGGACCGCAAAGGAGACACAATACGGTTGATTGATTACAAATCCGGCGCGGATAAAAAGGACTTTACGGATATTCCTTCTTTGTTTGACAGGGAGAACAAATCCAGGAACAAGGCGGCCATGCAAACCTTGATGTACGGTTTGCTATTCCACGATTCCATGGATAATGCCGGATCTTTAAGGTTGAAACCCGCAGTATTTAATTTAAAGGAGATATTTAATCAGGGCTTTAGCCCTTACCTGATGATGGGTCCGCCCAGACAGCCGAAGGTGGAAATCGAAGACTTTTTGAATTACGAGCTGTTATTTCGCGAGGCACTCAGGGATTGTGTTACCGAAATCTTTCATCCCGAAATCCCTTTCGATCAGACCACGGACCTTTCCAAATGTTTCAATTGTGCCTTCAACGCGATTTGTTCCAGGGTGTGAAGCAATGGCGGATGCGGGACGCCATGGGTTCTTTGCCCCAGTGTTTCCCCGCCCAAATGCCGCGGGACCGGGCGGGGTGCATCGGCCCGTATAAAATTATAGCTGTTTTTAAGCTTCATTTTCTATATTTATATGTTTTTTGTCAATCTTTGTAGATTAGAAAGGTATTTATGAAGCCGGCATTAAAAATAGCGTTGATCTATGTTTTGATCGGAGGGAGTTGGTTTGTGTTTTCTTCCATTTTTATGGATGAAATCATCCAGTGGCTGGGGCTTAGCAATGACATGACGCTGGAAATAATTAAAGCCCTGCTTTTTGTACTCATTTCGGGGATATTAATCTACAACCTTGTCCAAATGTCCTTCAAAATCGAAAAGCGGATCAGTAAAGTTTACAGAGTCTTTTTTGAAAAAAACCCCAATTACATATTTGTGCTTTCCCTGGAAGACCAGCGGATCTTGACCGCCAATGAAGCCGCGTTGGAGCATTTTAACATTTCGGAGGTTGACTTTGGGAAAAAATATTTTGATTCCTTTTTCCAGGACTACAAGAACATCTCTGCCAACAAGGGCGGACAAAACCGGGTAATCAGAAATTTGGTCATGATTGATAAAAATTATGACCCGCGGAATGTGGACATTTTCAGTATGCCCTTTGTGTACAACGGGACGGATTGCGTCATGGCGCTGGCCGTGGACAACTCAGAGATACACAAGTCTCTGTTGGAAAACATGGCATTAAACGATTCCCTAAAAGCACAAAATCAACAACTAAGGAATTTTTCCTTTATCAATTCGCATCATATCCGGAGGTATCTTGCCAATATCCTGGGCATCGTAAATATGCCTAATGAAAAGGACAAGCTCTCAGGAGAGGCTTTGGAGATGCTGAAACAGTCTGCGTCCAAGCTGGACCAGGAAGTAAGAAAGGTAAGCGAGCTGTTGAAGGTAAACGATGGATTCACCTTGGATGAGCCTATTGAGGAGGAACTGGAGCTCAACCCACCGCAAAAAAAAGTGATTGTGTTTGTCGATGACGATAAAGTCCAGCACATGATCAACAAAAGGATCCTGTTAAAAATCAATCCGAACCTCGAGCTTAATTTTTTTGAGAGCCCGTATTTGGCATTAAACTGGCTTTCTGAAAACGAGGCAGACATTTTGTTGTTGGACATCAATATGCCGGGAATGAAAGGATGGGATTTGCTGAATTATCTGGAGGAAAAGGGAATAAATATTGAAGTAAAAATGCTGACCTCCTCCGTAGCCCCTGAAGATCTTGAGAGGAGTAAAAACTACGGTCAGGTGAGTGGGTTTTTGGTCAAGCCGTTAAATGAGGAAGCGGTGGAGGAATTTATCAATCATTGATGTTTTCAAGTACAGCAGCCATTGAAATTATGCCTTTATGGTTTGAAAGAGACTAATTTATGCCGGAAAATACTACGAAGAATTATTTTATAACTCCCAAGATCGACAGTTTTTTTTCTGGTTTAGCTAGTGCCTTTAGGTTTGTGAAACGGTTTTTCAAGGAGGTATGGTTTCCTCCGTATGAATTCCAGGAAGTGGTTCGACAATGCTATCAGGTCGGGTATAATTCCCTTCCATTGATTTCCCTCACCGGTTTTATCGTTGGCATTGTGTTTACGAACCAGTCCAGGCCGTCACTCTCCGAATTTGGGGCGGCTTCCTGGTTGCCTGCCCTCATTGCGATTGCCATTGTAAGGGCCATGGGGCCTTTGGTGACTGCGCTGATTGCGGCGGGCAAGGTGGGTTCCAGTATCGGTGCGGAGCTGGGTTCCATGAAAGTAACGGAACAGATAGACGCCATGGAGGTTTCGGGAACCAATCCTTATAAATTTCTGGTGGTCTCCAGGGTACTGGCGACCACATTTATGATTCCCATATTGGTGATGTACACGGACTTTGTGGGGTTGATGGGGTCGTTTTTAAGTGTTAATGCCAACGAGAAGGTAAGCCTTACCACCTTTTTTATACAGGTTTTTGACGCGCTGTCTTTTTTGGACATCATTTCCTCGGTATTGAAATCAATACTCTTTGGGTTTACCATCGGCATGGTAGGTTGTTACAAGGGTTGGCATTCCCCCAAAGGGACAGAGGGCGTAGGCAGGGCAGCCAACGGTTCCGTGGTTATGGCCATGTTTTTGATCTTTATCGAGGAATTATTGTCACTGCAGATTATTAACTTTTTTAGAATGCCTTGATATGGAAAAGAAAGTCATTGAGATCCGGGGACTTAAAAAATCGTTTGGAGACAATCATGTTTTGAGGGGGGTGGATCTGGACCTTTATAAAGGAGAGAATGTGGTCGTCCTTGGAAAATCCGGGACGGGCAAGTCGGTGTTGATAAAAATAGTGGTCGGCCTTCTAACCCAGGATGAAGGTTCCGTCATTGTGCTGGGAAAGGATGTGGCCAAACTGAAGCCCAGAGAACTTAATGAACTGCGGTTGAAGATCGGTTTTTCCTTTCAGGCAAGCGCCTTGTACGATAGTATGACCGTCAAGGAGAACCTGGAATTTCCCCTGGTGAGAAACATAAAAAACCTTACCAGAGCCGAAAGGACAAAAGAAGTTGAAGAGGTGTTGGATGCGGTAGGCCTGATGCAGACTTTAAACCAGATGCCTTCCGAACTGTCCGGAGGGCAGCGTAAAAGAATAGGCATAGCCCGCACGCTCATTTTGAAACCGGAGATCATGCTTTATGATGAACCTACAGCGGGGCTGGACCCCATCACTTGTATGGATATAAACAACCTCATCAATCAGGTTCGTGAAACCTATAATACATCCTCAATCATAATTACGCATGACCTTACCTGTGCCAGAGACACCGGCGACAGGATGGCGGTATTACTGGACGGAGTCTTTGGAGCAACCGGAAATTTTGAAGAAGTGTTTGTGGGCTCGGATGAGGAAAGGGTAAAATCATTTTACGATTATAACTTCATTACCAATGAAAAATGACAATAAAAAAACGGTAATTGTCGGGATCTTTGTCCTTATCGGCATCATCATATTGGCGGTGGGAATACTGACCCTGGGCAACCAGCAAAAATCCTTTGTCAGAAGTTTTAGCGTTAAAGCGGTGTTTGATGACATCGGCGGTCTGCAAGTCGGGAACAATGTTTGGTATTCAGGAGTAAAAGTTGGTACCGTGCGGAAAATAACTTTTTACGGCGATTCTCAGGTAGAAATTGAAATGAACATTGATGCGGCCATACAGGACTTTATCCGCAAAGATTCCAAAGCCACCATAAGCTCGGATGGTTTGATAGGCAATAAAATCATTGTGATTTATGGAGGTACAAATCAGTCTCCGCGGGTAGAGGACCAGGATAGGTTAGAGGCGGTGATGCCACTCGATACGGACAAAATGATGGAGACACTGCAGGAAAACAACAACAACCTCGTGTCCATTACCAACGACCTGAAAGTATTGACAGGGAAGATTGCCAATGGGGAGGGTATTGTCGGCGCCGTGCTGACGGACAGCCTGTTGGTGGATGATTTCAAGGCAATCATAAAGAATCTTCAACAAACCGCCGTCAACAGTAACCGGCTTACCGCTGACCTGTCGGAATTTTCGGCCAACCTGGACAAGGAGGGCACTTTGATGCATGCCCTGACCAATGATACCACCATTGTATCCAATTTGAAATCCACCTCCGAATCCTTGAAGGCGACCACCGAGGAAGCCGGTGTGGCTGCCGAAAACTTTAAGTCTGCGAGTGAACAACTGAATATGACCGACAATGCGGTCGGTATGCTGCTAAACGACCCGGAATTTGCCGGGTATTTAAAGGGCACGATGAGCGGATTGGATACAAGTACGACCAGGGTCAACGAGAGCCTGGAGGCACTACGGTATCACTGGCTGTTCAGAGGTGCGTTCAGAAAAAAGGATAAAGCCGAAAGAAAAGCCATGGAGAGAGCCGCAGAAGAAGCGGCAACAGGAAATGACTGACGGGACTTATGTAAATTTTGATTCCTGAAAAAATTTCCCTATAATCTACGCCAAACGCAAGATCACAGGTATCTTTGCTATAACGCAGGGAAATATGACAACGGGGAATTAAACCAGCCCTGGCACGGTTGGTCTATAAAGGTCTTTTTAATCAACATAAAACAGTTCACAAATGTTACAAGATATTTTCGGTATCAAAAAGAAACTTCAGTCTTCAAAAGGAACTTTTGACTATTGGAGTTTGGAAGATCTGCAAAAACAGGGTCACGCAATTGACAAATTGCCTTTCTCGATCCGAATATTGCTGGAAAATGTGTTACGGAACTATGATGATTTTGCCGTTACCAGGGAGAATGTAGAGACATTGCTAAACTGGAAGCCTGAAGCTTCCGACAAAGATATTCCTTACAAGCCCTCCAGGGTACTGATGCAGGACTTTACCGGGGTTCCGGCAGTAGTAGATATTGCCTCTCTTAGGGCGGAAGCGGTAAGAAAAGGTAAGGATGCGCAAAAAATAAATCCTCTGATCCCTGTGGACCTGGTGATAGACCATTCTGTACAGGTGGATTATTTTGGTACCAACTATTCCTACATGAAGAATGTGGAAATGGAATATGAAAGGAACGGCGAGCGCTACGAATTCCTGAAGTGGGCCCAAAAGTCCTTCGATAACTTTTCCGTGGTTCCTCCGGGCATGGGTATTTGTCATCAGGTAAATCTGGAGTACCTGGCGGAAGGTGTTACGACAAGAGACGGAAACGTGTTTCCGGACACCTTGGTAGGAACTGACTCCCATACGCCGATGGTCAATGGGATCGGTGTCGTAGGCTGGGGTGTAGGAGGTATAGAAGCGGAAGCAGCCATTCTGGGGCAGCCCATTTATTTCATCATGCCCGAAGTGGTAGGTTTAAAACTCACCGGCAAACTGCCGTTGGGAACTACGGCCACAGACATGGTTTTGACCATCACCGAACTGCTGAGGAGAAACGGGGTGGTGGGCAAATTT
>DATGOS010000479.1:0-3421 GCA_035305725.1 Cyclobacteriaceae bacterium | reverse complement strand
CCGCTACACCAGGGTGTGTATGTGGGACTTTCGGGGCCTAACCTGGAAACCAGGGCGGAGTACAGGTATCTCCGCACCATAGGCGCGGATGCGGTAGGCATGAGTACCGTGCCCGAAGTTATTGTCGCGAGGCATATGGGGCTGCCCGTTTTTGCTGTTTCGGCTATTACGGACCTTTGCACGCCTGAAGCAATAAAGAAAATCACTATCGAGGAAGTCATTGCGGCAGCGGCGAAAGCAGAACCCGGCATCACCCGGATTATACGGGGGCTTATTTCCTCGTCTTAACTACAAGTATTGAAAATTTAAAAAAGTAGGCCAATATTTCCCGGCGATCGGAGGTTATTAATTGGGATTGGCTGTTTGATTTAAATCACATGTCGCTGGAAGTACAACAACTGACCAAAAAATATAAGAAGCAAAAAGCGCTGGATGGGATCAGCTTTCTTGCAGCTCCGGGCCAGGTGTTGGGATTTTTGGGTCCCAATGGAGCAGGCAAATCCACGACCATGAAAATCGCTTCAGGCTTTCTGCTTCCGGACGAAGGCGATGTCCGGATCAATGGCCTGTCTGTTTTGGCACAGCCCAGAGAGGTCAGCAGGATACTTGGGTATCTTCCCGAGCACAACCCCCTCTACCTGGATATGTACGTGAGGGAGTTTCTTGAATTTGTCGCAAACTTGTATCGCTTAAAGGGTAAGGCCGCGAGAATGCGGGTGGAGCGCATGGTTGATCAATGCGGTTTAGGAGAGGAACAGCATAAAAAGATCGGCGCCCTGTCCAAAGGATACCGCCAGCGGGTAGGGTTGGCCAGGGCGCTGGTGCATGACCCCCGGGTGGTGATCCTGGACGAGCCCACCACAGGACTGGATCCCAACCAGCTTCTGGAAATCAGAAAGTTGATCCGGGAACTAGGTAAAGACAAGACCATGGTGTTGAGTACCCATATTCTTCAGGAGGTGGAAGCGATTTGTGACAAAGTCGTCATCATTCACAAAGGAAGGATTGTAGCGGAAGACTTGCTGTCACGGCTTAAATCAGCAAAAGGGCTCACCTCGCTTTACCTGGAAACCGCCCAAGCCCTGGATATGGATTGGTTTAGTCATTTTGATTCAATCCATAAAATCCATGATCTGGGATCCGGACAGTTGGAATTTCAGACTTTTGATGTAGACAAAGCAAGAAATGATATCCTGCGGGTAGTGCAGGAAAAAGGCCTTTCCCTGTTGAGTATAAGGCAACGGGAAAATAATCTTGAATCGATCTTTCAGCAATTAACCCTGTCTTGAAGATATGTGGCGTTTGTTTGTGAAGGAAATTAATACATTTTTCGACCAGTTGTCAGGCTATCTTTTGTTACTTGCGTTTCTGACAGCCCTTGGATTGGTGGTTTGGGTGTTTCCGGAAACCAGCGTGCTGGAATATGGTTTTGCGGATTTGGAAGCCCTCTTTGTATACACGCCCTTTGTGTTTGTGTTTCTTGTCCCGGCCATTACCATGAGAATGATCGCTGAGGAAAGGAAATCGGGCACCTGGGAGCTGTTGGTGACCTCCCCGCTAAGCAACAGCCAGATCATCCTGGCAAAATATGCGGCGGCACTTGCCTTAATTGTCCTGGCTTTGCTCCCCACGCTTATTTACTATTACAGTGTGTATCAACTTGGAGATCCTGTGGGCAACCTGGATAGTGCGGGATTTTTTGGATCTTTTATCGGTTTAATATTAATAGGGGCGGTTTTTGCGGCGATAGGTCTGTTTAGTTCATCCCTTTCCGACAACCAGATCACGGCCTTTGTGATCGGCGTGTTCCTTGGGTTCCTGTTTTACTTTGGCCTTTCCGCCATAGCGTCTCTGCAAAGAAACCAAGCGGCCCTGTTTCTGGAAGAACTCAGCCTAAGCTATCATTATAACAGTATGGGGAGGGGCGTGATTGACTCATCCAACCTGGTTTATTTTGTGTCCCTGATCGGGACGTTGCTGGTGTTGACAGGAATAAAGATAAAGCGCGCATGAAGACCGGAAAAAGAAATTTCATGCCTGAACTTCTCCTCCTGGCCGTGGCCATTTTGGGCATTTATTTGCTGGAAAGCTTGTTACCCTTCCGCATCGATTTGACCGAAGAAAAAAGATATTCGGTTCATCCGGCCACCAAAGAACTTCTCGCCAGCCTCGAAGAGCCCATTGAAGTGGAAATCCTGCTGACGGGCGATCTGCCGGGGGGTATGCGGAGGCTGCAAAATTCAATTGAGGAAACACTTAGGACTTTTAATGCCTACAGCAGTTATCCCATCGATTTCTATTACCTGGACCCCCTGAGCCTGGAAGGTGAAGAACAGGAGGAATATATTCTGACGCTGGCGCAGGATTACGGCATCAATCCCACCAACCTTTTTGCCAGCCGGGGCGGCGGGCAGACATCCAGACTGATTTTTCCAGGCGTGGTGGTCAAAAGTGAGGAATTTGAAACAGGCACGCTTCTCCTGAAGGGAGAGAGGGGTATGAGCCCTGATGAGATCCTCAACCTGTCTGTGGAAAATCTGGAGTTTGAGATCAGCCATGCGATCAAACGGCTGGTGGCCAGACAAAAGCCGGCAATAGGGATCATCATTGACCATGGGGAAATGGAGGTGGATGACGGCTTTGGACTTGTGGAAGCCCTAGTCGGGGACTATGAAGTATATAAGGTGCCGCTGGACCAGGCAAAGTCCGTAGCCGATTTGCTGACCTTTGAAGCACTGATTATTGCCGGCCCCCGTGAAGCCTTTCAGGAAAGGGAAAAATACCTGCTTGACCAATATCTGATGCATGGCGGTAACCTGCTGTTTTTTCTGGACCAGCTTGCCGTGGACCTGAGCCAGGCATCGGGAGAGGGAACCGTGGCCATGCCCTTTGATTCGGGATTGGAAGAACTGCTTTTTCGGTATGGGATCAGGATAAACAAGGATTTGATGGAAGACCTGAATTTTGGCTACCATCCGGTGGTAGCGGGCGAGTTCGGAAACCAATCCCAGATCGTGCCGCTTCCCTGGCCCTTTTACATTATGGCAGGAAGGATGGCGGATCATCCCATTACAAAAGGCCTGGACCAGCTGCAGTTTAAGTTTGTCAGCACCCTGGACACCATAAAAGCGGAAGGCGTGGTCAAGACCCCCTTGGTATTTTCAAGCAATTATACCAGAAGATCTGCCGCCCCGGTTCGGGTGGCCTTTCAGGACATGTCACGGGAACCGGACATTGACCGCTTCCCCTTACAGAATCTTCCGATGGTGTACCTGTTGGAGGGCAACTTTACCTCCTATTACAGAAACAGGTTTTTGCCGGAGGAATTTGAAGGAACAAGTTTCAGGGAGTCGGGCGATGGGGGAAGAATTCTTGTGGCCGGGGACGGGGATTTGGTAAAAAGCAACAAGGATCCTAAAAC
>DATGOS010000478.1:0-4573 GCA_035305725.1 Cyclobacteriaceae bacterium | reverse complement strand
CATTTTTTACCCATGTGAGCCACAAATTAGGGCTTCATGGGGAAGTGGAAAGAAAATTGCCGGAAAATGTTTACCTGGCCTATGACGGGTTAAAGATAAACTGCACCTAATGCACCTGAATTACCATTTCCTGAAATTCCTTTGTCCCGAGATCGAGAGACGCATTGGCGGGATGCTGGTCCTGGAATGCTTTTCCCAGAATAAAAACGAACTGGTCATCGGCTTTTCAGACCATAGCCGGCAACAATATATCCGGGCGAATCTTGAACCAACCAGTACCTGCCTCAGCTTTCCGGAAGACTACAAAAGAAGCAATAAAAACAGTGTGACGCTGTTTAAGGATCTTTTGGAGGATCGGGTTGCGGCGGTTCGGGTCCTTGAATTTGATAGGGCCTTTTTTATCCGCTTCTCTTCCGGGAAATTGCTGCTTTTCAAAATGCATGGGACAAGAAGCAATCTGTTGTTGTTTTCTGACGAAAGTTCCCTGCCCATGGCAATGTTCCGAAACGACCTTCAGGAAGACGGAGAGCTGAGCATCGATCAGCTTAGGAACAACATCGGGCCCGATTGGGAGCGGTTTGTACGGATGGAGGGGGACCCGTCACTTTTTTTGCCTACCCTGGGGGCCCTTCCCCGGGAATGGCTCAGGGAAAAGGGATACTTCCAAGCCGACTCCCTGACGGAAAAATGGAAATTGATGGAAGCGTTGATGGATATGCTCGAACATCCGGTTTTTTCAATCACCGGGACTAAAGGAAAATACCAGTTTACCCTGCTTCCTTCAGAAGAGACAGTATTCCAGTCAGCGGATCCCATTGTGTCGGCCAATGAGTTTTTCAAATATGCCGTGGTTGTCAACGCTTTTGAAAGAGAAAAAAGATCTCTAATAAAAAAACTTGAAGATCAAAAAAAGAAGACCCAGTCCTATCTGAAGAAAACCACTGGAAAACTCTCCGACCTGGAAAGCGCCTCCCCGCCCCAACAACTGGCTGACATCATCATGGCCAACCTTCACCAGATCCCGCCCGGGAAAGAAAAAGTCACTTTGTTTGACTTCTACCAAAACAGGGAAATTGAAGTGGAGATCAAAATGGGAAACAGTCCGCAAAAACAGGCTGAGGGATTGTACCGGAAGGGAAAAAACCGAAAAATTGAGGTCCAACAGTTGCGCACCAACATCCAGGAAAAACAAAGGCAGTTGCAGGAAGTCGAGGCACAACTTGAAGCCTTGCAGGAGATTCATGGGTTTAAAGAACTCAGGGCCTTTGAGAAGGACGCTGTTTCTGGTACCGAAAAATCGGCCAAAGAAAACATCCCCTACAAACGTTTTGAAATTGATGGTTTTGAACTGCTGGTTGGAAAGTCCGCCAAGTCAAATGATGAATTGTTGCGGCACTATTGCTGGAAGGATGACTTGTGGTTTCATGCCAGAAACGTGGCCGGCTCCCACGCCATACTGAAACGGCAAGCGGGCAGGGATTTCCCGAGCACCACGATAGAACGGGCAGCCGAACTGGCGGCCTATTATTCCAAAAATAAAAATGAGTCCATCGCGGCAGTCATATATACACCCTGCAAGTTTGTCCGAAAAGTGAAGGGCTCCGCTCCGGGGTCGGTAAGGTTAGACAATGAAACCGTCATCATGGTCTATCCGAAAGGGCCAGCTGGGCAATAGTGGATTGAATATGGGGATATAGTATAGGGTATATGGGTATATGGTATATGGTATGTAGAGCTCTACCGAGACAGTTCAACGATCCATTTGTACCTTGTACTTTGTACGTTGTACCTTATACTTTGTACGTTGTACGTTGTACCATGTACCTACTCGCTCCTACTCCTTCAGCTGCCCGGCACGCTATTCCACAATATGGATCTTCAGCATATTGGTTTTTCCTTTGGCTTTTAAAGGCATGCTGGCCGTATTGATCACAATATCCCCTTCCACCACAAACCGGTCTTCTTTCAGTTTCGATTGGATATCAAAAAACGTATCATCCGTGGAAGTGTATTTATCGTAATAGTAGGCCCTAACACCCCAAAGCAAACTCAGTTGGGTGATCAACGCTTTGTTTCTGGTGAATACAAATATATTGGCGAGGGGACGGTGTGAGGAGACCCGGAAAGCGGTAAATCCAGACGTAGTGATTCCTACAATGGCTTTGGCTTTGACGTTTCTGGAGAGTCTGGAAGCCATCAGGATCAGGTTGTTGCTCAGGAAATTTTCGTCATCTTCCGGAATTTTATACAGGTTGTGATAGATCTCGGCATTTTGCTCGATATATTCTATAACACTGTTCATGGCCTTTACCGCTCCAACGGGAAATTTTCCCGTGGCTGTTTCCGCGGAAAGCATCACTGCGTCGGCCCCGTCCAACACGGCATTAGCCACATCATTGGTTTCTGCCCGGGTAGGACGCGGATTTTGGATCATACTCTCCATCATTTGGGTGGCGATGATCACCGGCTTGCAGGCCAGTTTGCATTTTTCCACCATTCTTTTTTGCCAAAGCGGCACCATTTCCATATTCACCTCCACGCCCAGGTCGCCCCGTGCTACCATCAGTGCGTCCGTAGCCTCAATGATGGCGTCAATGTTTTCCAGGGCTTCCGGCTTTTCGATTTTGGCGACGATCTTACAGCATTTTCCTGCCCTGTGTATACGTTCTCTAAGCTCCAAAATATCACTGGCAGTCCTGACAAAGGAAAGGGCGATCCAGTCTACCTCGTTGGCCAGGCCGAATTCCAGGTCAATCAGGTCCTTATCCGTCAGCGAGGGCGCGCTTACCTTAGTATTGGGCAGATTGATGCCCTTCCGGGATTTCAACACCCCCCCATGGACCACCGTACAGTTGACCATTTTTCCGTCGGTATCAATGACCACGAGTTCGATGTTGCCGTCGTCGATAAGGATACGGTCGCCCTGCTTTACATCCTGGGGCAAATTCTGATACACCGTGCTGACCAGGGCGGCGTTGCCGATTACGGGTTCGTTGGTAATGGCAATCCTTTCCCCCGGCACGATCAGGACACCGTCATCTTCCATCTCTCCCACCCGTATCTTCGGGCCCTGAAGGTCTTGCAGAATGCCTATATTTAAGCGATATTCTTCATTTATTTTGCGGATCCGTCTGATGGCTTCAGCATGGCCTTCGTGGTTTCCATGGGAAAAATTCAACCTGAATATATCCACGCCGGACATCACCAATTCTGTAAGTGTCGATTCATCCTCACTTGCCGGGCCAACAGTAGCCAAAATCTTTGTTTTATTAAAGACAGGTACTCTCATCGTTAACGTGATGTTTTAATAAGTTAATAGGTTTTCTTTAGACTTTAATTTTGTTACGTCGAGTTTTACAACATTTTGGATCAAACTGCTTCGTGAAAGGTCCTCAATATAGGAATTAATATCCATATCAAATGTATAATCCTGCAAGAGCAGAAAGTAATCGACAAACTTTAGCTCTGGGACCAAGTATCCTGCCAATTCCGCACCGGGGTAGGAACGGTTTCTTAGAAGCTGGACAAAACCATGTTCTTTTTTTTCGATGTATTGGGAGACTAACAGATCAGGCTGCTTTAGGAATTCAAGTCTGTGATCATCGGTTTTCACCAGCTGAATCCCCAGCGTATTGTTGATCAGCCAAGCCATCTTGTAGTCTTTAAGCGGTGCTACAAGGCCCAAAAGATCAAACTCGAACTGGAGCGTAAACCTGAGTGTACTTTTCTTCATCAGGAAGAATTTAAAAAAACAAAGTTAAAAAGATTATATCAAATCCGTCTGTGTACGGCAAATCATAAATTTAGTTTTCGTTTTTTTTTGACATTAAGGTTTTAAATATATTTCTTTGCGAAGTGTTTAAACTAAACTGATCACAAAATGTCTGAAATTGCACAAAAAGTAAAAGCCATTATCGTTGATAAGTTGGGCGTAGAAGAGTCTGAAGTAACGCCTGAGGCCAGTTTCACTAATGACCTGGGAGCTGACTCTCTTGATACGGTAGAGCTCATCATGGAATTTGAAAAGGAATTCAACATCTCAATTCCGGACGACCAAGCTGAGCAGATTGGAACTGTAGGTCAGGCGGTAAGCTACCTGGAAGCTAACGTGAAATAATTAAACCCCTTAAAATTCCTTTATGGATTTAAGAAGAGTTGTAGTAACAGGCTTGGGTGCCCTTACGCCAATTGGTAATACTGTTCCGGAATACTGGAAAGGATTGTCTACTGGTGTAAGCGGTGCCGGGCCTATTACGAAATTTGATGCATCCCTATTCAAGACGCAGTTTGCTTGTGAGATAAAAGATTTTGAGTCGGTTAATTGGCTGGATCGAAAGGAAGCCAGAAAAATGGATCCCTACGCCCAATATGCCATGATTGCTGCTGAAGAAGCCATGCAGGATTCAGGATTGGATATTGAGAATATTGATCTTGCCAGGGCAGGCGTCATTTGGGGATCAGGGATAGGCGGCTTGAAAACCTTCCAGGACGAGGTCGTTGATTTCGCCATGGGAGACGGCACCCCCAGGTTCAATCCCTTTTTCATTCCAAAAATGATCGCTGATATAGGCGC
>DATGOS010000477.1:0-3098 GCA_035305725.1 Cyclobacteriaceae bacterium | reverse complement strand
TTCACTAAATGAGCAACAAAAGTACTCGATTGAAATATGTATTCAAAATGAATTGGAATTAATCGTGAATTGAAGTTGCAAAAAGAATTAAGCGAATACCTCGTAGGGTTTTAACGGCAAGTACTCCAGCAAGTCGCAATGGACGCAAATAATATCACTGCGCCTTAGGAATACATGCGAACCATGTGGCAAATTAGAAACTGCAAAGATCGTAAGGGGTGTCGAAATATTCCAAGAAACCTTTTTGGCTTAGTGCCTTGACGAGAAAAAAGTCCACGCATGACGGGGAAGCGCAAAGAAAATCGCCAATTGATGCCTGGAAATCCATTATACGGATCTTGCATAAAAAATGGATTAGGGATATTTTTTATTCCCAAAACTCAAATTTTTCGTTTTATTGCCATTCTATTGTTTGGAACACCTACATTTGTAGCTTCGAAAAAGCATGCTACCTTTCATGAATACTAAATTAATCCTGTTTTGCATTTTGGCGGCGTTTTCCAGCGCGTGTGTCTCCAATGAAAAACTTGTATACCTGCAAAACCTTGAGGGCGAGGCTCCCATTCCGGAAGATTCCCTGATCAGTCATGCTTTTGGGGAATACCGGCTGCAATTTAATGATATTGTGGATGTTCGGATCCAAACCTCCGACGAACGGATGAATGAACTTTTCAATTTGAGGTTGGAGAGAAACAACAACTCGTCCGGCGTGTTATCGTCAGGCGGGGACATCTATTACATGACCGGGTTTTCTCTGGATAAGGAAGGATTTATTGATCTGCCTTTAGTAGGGAAAGTCCATGTGGAAAACAAATCGCTTGCGGAAGCCAAAGAAGCAATTGCAAGAGAACTGGATAAATATTTTACCAGCAATGATTAATTTATCCGGGTAAAGCTTGGAGGCATCCGGTACAGCGCATTTGGGGAATTCCGAAGGCCGGGCAAATATGTGGTGCTTCAGGACCGAATGACTATTTTTGAAGCCATTGCCAATGCCGGGGACCTGAATGTGGTGGCAAAGCGGGACGAGGTGCTTTTGATCCGTCAGTATCCTGAAGGAACAAAGCTTCATAGGATCAACCTTAATGACCGGCACCTGATCCATACCCCCTTCTATTTTATCCAACCCAATGACCAGCTTTACGTGGAGCCCATGCGGGTAAGGGAACTTGGTGCCGGAGAAAACATCTCACAGTCTCTCCAACTCATTGTCACCTCCATTACCGCAGCCGCGCTGGTATTAAATTTAATTTTCAGATAATAATGCAAAGTACTCCACCATCCAACCAAACCGGTTTGGATCAAGACGAAGAACAAATCGACCTGAAAGAGGTTTTGTTTAAATACCTGAAGTATTGGCCTTATATCCTGGCTTGTGTCTTCTTTGGTCTTTTTGCCGCCTTTTTGGTCAACCGGTACGCCACACCTATATATAAAATCGATTCCACGGTCCTTGTCAATGATGAACCTTCCACCACTTTGGGACAGGACTTGTTTCAAAATGCGGGTTTATCCATTCCCAAGAACAATGTGGAAAATGAAATCGGAATCCTTAAAAGTTATTCGCTGGCATTTGAGACCTTAAGTGCCATGAATTTTAATGTTTTCTACTACAAAGATGGAATCATTAAAAAAACTGAGGTTTATGGCAATTCCCCTTATTTGGTAGAAGCGGACTGGAAACATCCCCAATTGGTAAGGGGAATGTTCAGCATACAAAAATTAGACAATCAAACATTCCGGTTAAAGATTGTGGAAGAAGAATTCGCTATCTTTTCTCCCATAGACCCACACTACAAAACCCGGGCAAACCGCCTCGACGGCATCGCCGGAGACTATGCATTTGGGCAATGGATCCAGGGAGACCATTATAAATTTAAGATCTCTGACCTGTCTGCGGAAAATGGCGAGGAACTTTATTTTCATCTTACGGACACCTATTCCCTGGCCAACTCCTATAGGTCAAATTTACAGGTGAGTCCGCTAAACAAAACCTCGACCATTTTAACCCTCAGCCTGGAACTGAACAACAGGAAAAAAGGGGAGGATTACCTCAATAAACTCATGGAAGTCTACCTGAACCGGGAGCTTGTTGAAAAAAATCAGTCCGCTGCCAATACCGTCTATTTTATTGATGAGCAGTTGTCGGGAATTACCGACTCCCTATCGTTTATTGAAGACAGGCTGGAAGCTTACAGGAGCCAAAACAATGTATTTAACCTAACACAGGAAGGGACAGCAATATTTCAGAGGCTGGAGGAGCTGGAAAATGAAAAAGCCCAGATCAATCTGGCTTTAAGGTATTACCGGACATTGATAGCTTACCTCAATGAGGAACAGCTGGATGATCTGGTGGCGCCCTCCGTGATCGGGATACAGGATCCCCTGCTCAACGCTTTGGTGGTCAACCTGGCTGAGCTTCAGGGCGAAAGGATCAGGCTTACAGCTACTTTTTCCGACGAAACCCCCGCGGTTAAAGAAGTGGTGGCAAAAATAAGAAATACCAAAAATACCCTGATGGAAAACCTCCGCAGCGCCATTACCAATTCAGAAAGTGCGCTGGTGGAGATCGACAACCGGCTGAGGACCGCAGAAAGGGAAATCAGCCGGCTTCCGGCCACGGAGCGGAACCTGCTGGGCATACAAAGGCAGTTTTCCATCAACGAAAACATCTACGTTTACCTGCTGGAAAAGCGGGCCGAAGCGGAAATCACCCGTGCGTCCAACTCCCCCACCAACGCGATTCTGGATGTAGGCCGTTCCGGAAGCACGCCTGTATCTCCCAAAAGAAGCCTGAACTACCTGATCGGACTGATCCTGGGGCTAGCAGTTCCCATAGGTTTTATCACTGTCAAGGATTTTTTTAATACCAAGGTCCAGGATCCAAAAGAGGTGGAGAAAGCGCTCAAGGTGCCGTTGATCGGTCTCATTGGTGTCAGTAAATTGTCCACGACAAATCTTGCGATATTCTCAAACCCAAAATCCACCATCACTGAATCTTTCCGGAACCTGCGGGCCAACATGAGCTTTTTGTCCCCTCACCAAAATAGGTTGGTAGTGGCCATTTCCTCTTCTATCTCGGGAGAGGGCAAGACCTT
>DATGOS010000476.1:0-3636 GCA_035305725.1 Cyclobacteriaceae bacterium | reverse complement strand
TGCCGTCAGGAATAAACTGGTAGGGATCAGCAGACTTGACCAGGGTCAGCTTTCGGTATTTGCGCAACAGGTTTCTTGCGGACCAGAGGCCGGAAAATATATCCTGCTCAAAGTCCTGATAAACGGCAGCATAACCCTCAGTCAACGATTCCACTTGCTTGTCCAGAATTATTAATTGCTCTCTGGGAATTCTCGAGAGAACAGGTCCCACATCCCTATTGAAATGAGGCATGATCAGATAGTAATCGTATTTTCCCAGGTTATTGTTAATCAGACTTTCAAACACCCCCAGGTCATAATGGTGGAAAAAAAGCGTCAGTTGGCCATTCTCCGGAACCGCCTCTTTCAAAGCATAGTACAATATCTCTTTATAGGCATAAAAGGTGTCAAACAAAAGAAAAATTTTAACGGTGCTTGCCGGTTGCAAAAAAGACACATAAAATCCCTTTCCATGGCGCGAAAAAACCGTTCCCTGCCGCTTCAACAACTGGTAAGCCCTGGCCACGGTGACCTGTGCGATATGTTGTGAAGCCGCAAGTTCACTGATGGAAGGCAATCTGTCTCCTGGTTTCAGTGATCCCTCCTCCACCAGCCGGGTTACACCCTCGACGATCTGCCTGTATTTTGGCAGGAAGGAAGCTGTATCCAAAATAATTTGCGATTTCATAAAAAATGTACTTTTACTATTCGAAAATTTGAAGTTGAGAGAATTGTTACTATGTTTAGAGTACAGTAGAGTAGAGATGGTCAAGGTAGTACTTTTTCGGGACTCTTTAAAAGATTTTTAATGGAAAAGTCAAAGTTTGCAGTGATAGGAACGGGTTTTTGGGCTTACTACCAGCTGAAGGGATGGCAGGAACTGGGAAATGCGGTTCCGATCGCGTTTTACAACAAAACCATCTCCAAGGCAAAAGCCCTGGCCGAAAAATTTGAGGTGTCGAATGTTTATGATGACATAGACTTGCTGTTGGATACGCACGCCCATGAACTTGATTTTGTCGACATTATTACCAATGTGGAGACCCATTACCTGTTTACCGAAAAGGCCGCCGCAAGAAGCCTGGACGTCATCTGCCAGAAACCCATGGGGCCGGATTTCTCTACCTGCCAAAAAATGCTGGACCTTAGTCAAAAAGCGGGAATCAAATTCCTGATCCATGAGAACTTCCGCTGGCAGGCGCCCCTCCGGAAATTAAAGGAAATTTTGCTTTCAGGGGTGATTGGAAAGCCTTTCAGGGCCAGGGTAAGCTTTGTTTCGGCATTTCCCGTATTTAAAAACCAACCTTTCCTGGCCGAACTCGAACAGTTTATTCTTACGGATGTGGGTTCGCATATTTTTGATGTGTGCCGCTTCCTGTTTGGAGAATGCCAGTCCCTATATTGTCTGACCGCACGGATCAACCCCGGGATCAAAGGAGAAGATGTGGCGACCGTGCTGATGAACATGAAAAACGGGATGTCTTGTATCGCTGAGATGTCGTATGCCTCTATCCTTGAAAAAGAAGCTTTTCCCGAAACTTTGGTTACTGTAGAGGGAGGCCGGGGTTCTGTAGTGTTAGGCCATGATTTTGTCATTAAAACCACCAACCAGGAAGGTACTACTGAGGAGTTGGGTGCACCAGTGACGTATGACTGGGCGGATCCGGCTTACTCGGTAGTACACGCTTCCATCGTGGATTGCAACCGAAACCTATTGGCCCACCTTCGGGGGGAGGCCGAGGCCGAAACCATTGGCGTGGATAATTTTGAAACCATAAAGCTGATTTACAGCGCATACAATTCCGCACGGGAGGGCCAGGTGGTTTTCCTGTAAATATCCTGTTCTATGTTTCTTCAACTTAAAGGAATCAGCAAATATTTTCCGGGCGTGAAAGCGCTGGATTCGGTTGATTTTGAACTGCCGGAAGGAGAAATACATGCTTTGTGCGGGGAAAACGGTGCCGGCAAATCCACCCTTATGAACATTCTTACCGGCAATTTACAGCCTGATAAAGGGGAAATTTTTGTAAAAGGAGAAAAGGTGCACATTGGGGGCCCGCAACATGCGGCCTCATTGGGAATTGCCATTGTTTACCAGCAGCTCAGCCTGGTGGACAACCTTTCCGTAGCGGACAATATTTTCGCCAATACCCAACCTAAAAACCGGTGGGGGCTGATCAACCAGCGGGAGCTTTACGACAAGTCACAGCGGCTGCTGGAGAGCCTGAAAATCAATAATATTTCTCCGGCCACCCCTGTCTCAAGGCTTTCTCCGGGAAAAAAGCAGATGGTGGAAATTGCCAAGGCCCTTTCCAAACAGCCGGATGTTTTAATCCTTGATGAACCCACTGCCTCCATTACCGATCAGGAGACGCAAATTCTTTTTGACATCATCAGGGATTTAAAGTCCAGGGGAAGGGCTGTAATTTACATCTCCCACCGGATGAAGGAAATATTTGAGATTGCTGACAAGGTGACTGTGCTGAAAGACGGAACCTACCAGGGCACCAGCGCCATCGGGAAGATCAGCATCCAGCAGCTCATCCAAAAGATGGTGGGCCGGGAATTGATGCAAGTATCCAAAAGGCCCTCCTCCCCCGGAGACAAAATACTGCTGGAAGTAAAAAAACTATGCGGGCAGGGATTCGAGGACATCAGCTTTACCCTTCGCGGCGGGGAAATTTTAGGATTTGCAGGTTTGGTAGGCTCCGGGCGAAGTGAAATTGCCCAAACCATCTTTGGGCATCTGCCTGCCGAATCAGGTTCGATTTATTTCAAAGGGAAAAAAACAACCATTAATCATCCCGCAGATGCCATCAAAGTAGGCATCGGATACATTCCCGAGGAAAGAAAAAGCCAGGGTCTTTTTATGGAGCAGTCGGTGAAAGACAACATTCTGGTGAGCCAACTGGAAGCGGCAAAAATCAACAACACCTATAAGGAAAGGCGGGCTGAGGAAATCGCAATGAGTTATTCCGCTAAATTAAAAATAGCCACGCCCCATGTGCTGCAAAAGGTTGGTTTGCTGAGCGGGGGAAACCAACAAAAGGTCGTACTGGCCAGGTGGCTTCTGGCAGATCCCGAAGCCCTTATTATTGATGAACCCACCCATGGAATAGACGTAGGTGCAAAAGCGGAAATTTACCGGCTGTTGATTTCATTGGCGCAGGCAGGAAAAAGTATACTGCTGATTTCCAGCGAACTTCCAGAGTTACTGGCATTGGCCGACAGGATAATCGTAATCAGGCAAGGAAAGATTAGCGGGGAAATACCCGGTGCGGAAGCCAGTGAAGAAAGTATAGTTTCCCTGGCCTTTTAAAAATTCATTATGGTAAAAAAAATACTTCAAGACCGAGTGTATTTTTTGGGATTCGTCATTCTGGTAGTCTGTATTGTCGCCAGCTTGGCTTTCCCCAGGAACTTCCCGACGTTCGACAATTTGAGCCAGTTGCTGCTTAATCTTTCCATCGATACGATTGTCGCGGTAGGTATGATGCTGCTCCTGATTTCCGGGGCTTTTGACCTGTCCGTGGGATCTATTGTTGCCTTTATTGCCGGTTTGGTGGCTCACCTGATGTTTTTCATGGAGGTGCCGGTGGCGCCTGCCATCAGCCTGGGGCTGCTCAGTGCGGGGGTGGTGGGATGGATCAACGGGTA
>DATGOS010000475.1:0-3876 GCA_035305725.1 Cyclobacteriaceae bacterium | reverse complement strand
CGTGAAGGTCAGCAATGTGTTTCCGATCGGCCGGTACCGTGACGGCAGCTGGATCTTCAAAGACGCATTAAAAAAACAAATCGGTTCCGATCACCTGACACTTATCGGGTATTATACGGACAAGCAGCGGGCAGAAAACGTACGCAGCACATTTCTGAAAATGCTTAACAAAGCATTTGTGACAATAAATGACTTTGAATATGCGGGCATCCCCTTCACGGGAGCTGAAGAGGATGATTTTTGGGGAAGAAAAAAGGAGGACGCCGCACCCGCGCAAAACAGCTTCTGGTATTGAGGGAAAAAGATTATTAACCATACATTCATGAAAAGTTTACAGATTACCGTTATCCTTCTCTTTTTGACCAGTACCTGGGCAATGGCCCAGGCAAATGAACTGAAAGCACGTCTCGAGTTTGAAGACGGGGAGAAGGCTTATGCCGAAGGGAATTTCGACAAAGCGTTGGCCCACCTCAACAATGTCCAGAACCTTCTGGGAACATGGAACCCACGGATGGGCTACCTAAAAATCCTTACGCTAAACCGCTTGGTTGATTATCAAAGTTGGGATGAAAAGACCGAAGACCTGAAGCTACAGGTGGAATCCTACATGCGCTATGCATCCAATAATTCGGACCGCATTGACCCCAGGCAGTTCCGGGAAATTTACGAGATTGAACAGCGGATCGCATATGCCTCTAAGCGCGCTGAATGGATTAAACACGACGCAACGGCTTTGGCCATAGAGGCCCATGCAAGCAGGGATTATTCTAAAATGGTTGAATACGCCACCCAAAGTGCGGAGGCAGGAAACCCTGTAGGTATGTTTCTCCTTGCTTTTGCCTTAGCCACGGGCACTGGTGTGGAAGTAGATACGCACAAAGCTCTGGACTGGGCCAAACATTCTGCGGAAAAGGGTTTTGATTCTGGCTGTGTGAATTATGCCATGTTGCTAAAAAATCAGGAAAACTATACTGAGGCACTTTCATGGTTGAGGAAAGCCGCGGACCTGGGCAATGCGGATGCCATGACCAAGTTGGGGATGATGCATTACAAAGGCGAAGGCGTGAAACCCGACCATGCCGAGGCCATGAAGCTGTTCCGAATGGCGGCCGAAAACGGCGATACGCAGGGTATGATTTATATAGGCGATTTATATTTGACCGGAGAGGGCGTAGCGGCCGATTATTCTGAAGGAATCTCCTGGTATACTAAGGCTGCTGAAAAGGGTGACCCCATCGCCATGTTCACGCTTGGGGAAAGGTACACGAAGGGGGACTATGTAACCCAGGACAAAAAGGCAGGGTTTGACTGGTTCCTGAAAGCAGCGCAACTGGACTATTTACCTGCCATGGAAAAGGTGGCCTATGCTTACGAGGCCGGTCTCGGAACTAATAGTGACTCAAAGGATGCGTTTGACTGGCATGTAAAGGTGGCCAAGGCAAAAGATGACGACGACCTATTGTTGGAAATTTATGCTGAAGCATTTTATATAGGTATCATTGTGGTAAATGAAGATTCCCAGAGAGCAGCCATCGTGAATTCATTCATTGATTATTTCGAGCGCAAGCGGTCGTTTAACAACCGGCTGTTATCCTACCGGTCCACCATCGAGATGAAAAGCGTTATTGCCAAAGCGTATCAGGAGGGCTGGGGGGTTCCCCAGGACAAAAAACTGGCAAAGAAATGGGAGAAGCGGCGCGGATAAGCCAACAAGCATCCGGTGTACAGGAATCGTAAACCTGTTGGAAAAAAGGGCTTTGATAGCCCTTTTTTATTGAAATTTTGGATCAGGTCTGTCTTTTAATAGAAAAGACTTGCAACCTCGGAAGGAATGTTTATTTTTACCCGGTTGATTTTTATTTTTTCAGATGAAAACCATTGTATTGAGAAACGGATATTTTTGGTAAAAATAAATGCCACGTTTATGGCGCAAAGCCACCCAATAATGGGTAGATATGCGCCATAACGTGGGGGATATAAAAGAGTTGAACAAAACCTCCTACGTCGGTAGCCGAGGTTTTATTGGTTTTAACAACCTCATTTTAAGTGATATAGCGTACATTTACTGCATGTTTCATTATTAATTAGGGTCTGCTGAAAAACTCATCCATTCAAGTTTGCTAGAACCAGCCCAGAGGTGAAACTGGGCCGGTTTTTTGGTTCTATTTGCTCCAGAAGCCATTCCATAGCTGCATTTAAGTCGTGTTGCAGTGCTTCCCGTGCTGAAAAACCCAGACATAGGAGTGCCTCCCCGGCCAGTTTGACCAGGTTAAGCACTAAGATGATGGAGGCGATCCACGACTGGCTGGTGTTTCTGAGCCTGGCCCTGATCCGGTTCATCCCGTAACCGTTCTTTGCCTGACCGAACTTCCCTTCGACCGGGTTCCTCTCTCCGGGACTTACGTGGTTTTCCACTGCCTTTGCCGATGGCCTGCCCAATGGTTTGGCCGCCAGTTTTATCCCTTTTTCTTTCAGCCATTTCCTGTTCTCCCTGTTGCAGTACAGTTTGTCTGCCAGAACTTTTGCCGGGTAGTAGCCGAATCTCCCACGGTACCTTTCCACATAATCCACAAGGTGGCTCCCTTCGTTGAAAGCGTCCCAGGATACCGTGTCCAGAAAGGAATACCCGTCTACCAGACTCAGGTGGATCTTGGCCCCGAACTCGGTTTTTGCCCTGGACTTTCCCCTTACAATAGGGCGTACATGGGGCTCGTGGATACTGACTATCCTGTCGTCTACCTGATGGCTTCTGCTTTCAAACATCATCAGCTGTTGCTCGTAAACCGTCTGGATGATCCAGTACTTCCGCTGAAGCTTATGCCCAAGGGGAAAATCCCCAAAACGGTCCAGCTGTTTTTCTATCGTCTTGAAGTTCCTTCTCAGGTATTGAAGCTGGAATTTTATCCCCTTTCGGATTGTCTTTTTTGAAGGGTTCTTATTCTGGGCCACCTTCAGATAGACTTTCCGGGCAGTTTGCCGGTAGGTTCTCGGTTTCTTCCCCAGAGGCTGCTTTCGGTGAAGCACATCTATGATCCCCTCTGTGATCTCACGGGCTTTGTTGAGCAGTCCGTGATCGGTGGGATAAGCGATGTCCTGGGGACAGACTGTCGCATTATAGATCACCTCCCCTTTGTTCCCGGGTTCTCCGCCGGCAGGGCCATCACCGCTGTTTTTCTTTCTCCGGTTCTTTTCCTCCTTTTTGGCAGCCCTTTCCATCGAAAACCCATGGATCCTTTCATTCATCTCCTCTATGAGTTCCTGACCGAGACGCTTTCTGATATCCACAAACAGCGATGCATCAAAAGGGGCTTCTTTGATATAGGAACTGTAGCCCAGAAAGTATTGCAGGTACATGTTTTCGGTAATCTGCGCCACTGTCTCACGGTCATCCAGATTGAGGATGTGCTTGATGATCACCGCACCGATCAGCACACGTGGGTTAAGTGCCGGCCTTCCTGTCTGTTTTGGTGGATTACGTTTGTTGAAAAGACCCACCAGATCATCCCAGGGAATCCGGGAACTGAGTACGACCCACCGGTTGTTCGGGTCGAGCTGGTTATAAAAAGGAGTCTCAAACCCCGGGAAAGACAACTGGTTCGGACTGGAATATTCGCTGCGCGGTGCACGCCTTTTGGTGGTCTTTTTCATAATCCCTTGCACTTGTACACCTTTAAAATCAGAAAAAATCTTATAATAACCGATTCTTTCAGCTATTTTAAGCTTTATCAGCAGACCTTATCTACTTGAAATATTTTGACAATCTAACATTAATTCAAGAAATATCCGGATTGCACCTGACATCTGAAGAAGCAATTTCTGAAGATCAATTACTTGAATATCTTAATAGAGTCCTTGAACTGGACTTAGTCATTTCGA
>DATGOS010000474.1:0-4420 GCA_035305725.1 Cyclobacteriaceae bacterium | reverse complement strand
CCCTGAGCAAATTGAACTGGACCCCCGTTTCGCGGGCCTTTTGAAAATAGTATTGGGCCTGTGCCGAAACATAATCCCCATATAATTTTCGGGTCGTATAGGAATCTTCAGTCTCACCTTCACCTTTCACGTCTTTTCTATTCTTGCCTCCATGAACTTTCAGCCACCCGGCAAAATGCCTCGGCTCATCGGCATGGATGCCCATCAGGTCAGCCTGTGTATTTAGCAGATGTCCGGGTTGATCCGTTCTGAATGCCAGCCCGTACCCGATCTCCGCGTCTTTTTCAAGCAGGGTGATCTTGATTTTATGCTGTAGCTTCCGGTTGACAATTTGGAGAAACAATTCTATTCCCACAGCCACGCCACAGGGGCCGCCTCCAATGATGGTAACGTTTTTCATAAGGGAACATTAAGCGAACAGTAAAAAGATTGCTGACAGATCGCATAGTTTGACAGTAAGTGAATATGAATAGCAAAAATTCCGCCATTGTCCCTGAAGGCAGCGTGGCCGTGTTTTCTGGGCGTGCCTACACTATGCCGCCATGATATGGGCAGATGTTTTTAAGATTATGCCCCCGGACGTACGAATATCAGCATTAAAATACTATTTTGCTGACAGAATTTCCGCGCTATACGCCCAAGGAATCTATGCACCGCTTAATTGAATATATAAACAACAGGTTTAAACGACTCGATCCATGACTCACGTTTACATGACAAGATTCTATGCCTTGCGGCTACTGACCGCCGCCTTTTTTTTCATGATTTTTCAATTGGTCCATGCGCAGGATGACCGGCCATACCCTTCGCTGATCGAAGTCAATCCCCCGGACGGGCCAGCCAGTGGCGTGATGAAAGCGATTGTAGGCGCGCGCCTGATTGACGGGTTGGGCGGGACAGTTGTTGAGGATGCTGTGGTGGTCATTGAGGGAAACCGGGTTCTGGAGGCGGGGCCCAGGGGTAAGGTGCATATTCCGGAAGGGGCGGAGATCACGGAGGGCAGTGGAATGAGCGTGCTGCCGGGTTTGGTTGATGCGCATTTGCATTCGGCAAACGATAACAGGCTTATCAATACATTTTTAAAAAACGGGGTGACCACCATGCGGGACCCCGGACATCCCTTTAGGTTTTACCAGTCGCTGCACTTCGCCACCGAAAAGATGCCCCGGGTGTATCTGACAGGCGCCCACCTAGACGGCTATCCGGGCGTTTACCTGCAACAGGCTAATCTGATCAAAAGCAGGGACCATATCGCCGAAGTGATGCATGATTATGTAAAACAGGGGGGAACAGGAATAAAGATATATTTCCGGCTTCCCCTGAAATATTTTGAGACGGTTATCCAAACGGCTGATTTTTACCATATTCCCGTGGTGGCCCACCTGGAACTGGTGGCTGCGGATGATGCCATAAAGGCCGGACTGAAGGGCGTGGAGCATGTGACTTCTTTCGGTACGGCACTGGCAGATCCCGAAGACGCGCGGGAATTCAGGGAATCGGTAGATGCGAACAATGAAAACCGGCGGGACGGCAGGTACCAGTTATGGTCAAAAATTGACCTGAATGCTGACCGGGTAAAAGCGGTGATCGAACTGGCTGCCAGGGAAAATGTCGTCATCTGCCCGACCCTGGCTACTTTCGAAAGACAGGCGGGAGACGCTGGCGTGCCGGATTATCAGGCAAAAGGATTTGAAAACATGCTTAAGTTCGTGGGAATGGCCCACCAGGCAGGGGTGAAGATTGTCACGGGTTCCCATACCAGTGGCAGGTATGCCAAAAGCGGTTGGGCTTATCAAAGGGAAATGGAATTGTTGGTGCAGGCAGGGCTCACCCCGCTTGAGGCAATTTCCAGCAGCACCATCATCAACGCGCAATATTTCCGGACTGACCGGCGGCTGGGCAGCATTGAACCAGGCAAACTTGCGGACCTTGTCCTGGTAAAAGGGGACCCTTCCGTAGATATCTCAGACATGTATGACATTGAAAAGGTCATGCTCAACGGAGAATGGGTGGATAGATAGGAAGTTGTAGTTATTTGGTTATTTAGTTATTAGGTAATTCATTGGGCTATTTGGCCATTAGGTTGGGCTATTGGTCTGTACTCTTTGTCCTTTTGGCAAAATAATAGCCACTAATTTGCAAGGACGTGCGCCCATGGTCAGACCCGTCGGCGGTGGACTGCCGACGGTTAGTATTCTTCACTTCTTGCTCTTTTCTCTTTGTTCACAAGCAAAAAGACGGGTGCTGAAGCGTAGCGTATTACCTACCAGTCCGCAGAGATCCTTTGCGGATCAACATTATTCCTTCCATTTATCAATTTTTTTGTATTTTTAGCAAGTTTAATTTCCCTATGGCAGGATATTGTGGTCGATAACCAACCATCGGTTTGAAAATCAATTTCTTAGGCGGGCAGAGGAAAAAAAGGGAAAGCAAAATCCGGAAATTTGAAGCAGAAGAAGCAGTTTATAGAGCTGGAAAAGGTTATCAGGGACAAAAATCCTTCCCTGCTCAAGTGGATGCCCGGCGTCCTGCTGCGTTATATAAAACGGATTGTCCACGTGGATGAGGTCAACGCCCTCATGGAGAAAAACGCGGAACTCCGGGGTTTGGACTTCGTGGAAGCATTGATAGCAGACTTCGGGGTGGAGGTATCCCTGAAAGGTGCGGAAAACATTCCGGAGCAGCAGCCGGTGATATTTGCGGCCAACCATCCCCTGGGAGGCCTGGACGGTATCGCGCTGATCTATGCCCTGGGCAAATACCGTCAGGACCTGAGATTTTTAGTCAATGACCTGCTTTCAGAAATAAAGAATTTTGGCGAGTTGTTTGTTCCCGTAAATAAACACGGCAGCCACGGACGAAAAGGCTCCTCTCTGATTGAGGAGACCTATGCTTCGGAAAATGCCGTACTGGTATTTCCCGCAGGCCTGGTATCCAGGAAACAAAAAGGGGGAATCAGGGACCTGGACTGGACAAAGAGTTTTATAAACAAAGCAAGAAAGTATAAAAAAGACGTTATTCCCGTGTACATAGAAGGAAGAAACTCAAATTTTTTTTATAATCTTGCCCGGATAAGAAAAGCCGTGGGGATTAAGGCTAATCTGGAAATGTTTTACCTGCCGGACGAAATGTTTGCCCAAAAAGGAAAAAAGGTAACCATTCATATTGGAAAGCCTATCTCCTACACGTATTTTGACCGTTCCAAAAAGGACCTTTATTGGGCCGAAGAGGTAAAACAACGGGTTTATGCCATGGCCAGAGAGAAAAAATAATATGCAGGACTTAATTGCACCGGTAGATAAAGACAAGTTAAGGCAGGAACTGACGCAAGAAAGGTTTATCCGCCATGTCAACAACGGCATCAACCAGATTTTTTTGGTCAACCATCATAATGCCCCACATGTAGTTCAGGAAATCGGCCGGCTCAGGGAACTGACCTTCAGGGAGGCCGGGGGAGGAACCGGCCAGCCATTGGATATCGATGAGAATGACACTGGGGATAACAGCTATGATCAGCTGATCGCCTGGAATCCGGTCGAAAAGGAAATTATTGCGGGATACCGGCTTATTCATTGCGGAAATGCCGGCGTAAACCATGCGGGGGAGCTGAATCTTTCCACGGCCCACCTGTTTAAGTTTTCCGAAAAATTCAAAAAAGACTACCTTCCTTATACTATAGAGCTGGGCCGCTCCTTTGTCCAACCCAAATACCAGCCCAGTAGGGACAACCGAAAAGGACTTTTTTCCCTGGATAACCTGTGGGACGGGCTGGGCGCCATGGTGGTTATCAATCCTGATGTAAAATATCTTTTTGGAAAGGTGACCATGTATCCCCATTTTAATGCCGAAGCGCGGGACCTGTTGCATTTCTTTATGAACCACTACTTTCCGGACAATGAAAACCTGGTCCGGCCCATCGTGAGCCTGGGATATAAAGGATCAACGGCGGGATTTGAATCTCTTTTTGAGGGACTAAACTATAAGGAGGGCTACAAGGTGCTGAATACAAGGATCAGGACGCTGGGAGAAAACATACCCCCATTGATCAATACCTATATGAACCTGTCCTCCACGATGAAAACCTTTGGGACGGCCATCAATTATGAGTTTGGTGAAGTGGAGGAGACGGGCATTCTAATTACCATTGCCGACATTTACGAGACCAAAAAGCACCGGCACATTGAAACCTTTGAAAGAGACCGGGTTTTTGAGAAAAAAGAAACCTAAACCAACGCCATATCCCTGGATTAAAACTAACGTTGTTACAGCGTTTGCCACAGACCTGCCTGGTAAATGGATAAGCAGCGCAGCTTAGCCCCAAGGCAGTCGTGTCGGCGCAGAAGATCAGTGTCACCTGTCCTCCGACAGGTTTTCTGCGGAGACTTCCTTTGACAAGACATTAGTCATCCATATAAACAGC
>DATGOS010000473.1:0-12517 GCA_035305725.1 Cyclobacteriaceae bacterium | reverse complement strand
CAGGGAAGGGAGTGCGGCAAAAAATTTCGAGGCGCTTGTTGACCTGGATGAGGATTATGAGGACGCTGTGATGTTTTGCTCCGATGATAAACATCCCGATAACCTAGCCCAGGGCCATATCAACGAGTTGGTAAAAAGGGCGGTGGCCAAAGGAAAGGATGTCTTTAAGGTACTTAAGGCCGCTTGCGTCAATCCTGTGCAGCACTACAAGCTGGATGTGGGCTTATTGCGCGAGGGGGATTGGGCTGATTTTATCGTGGTAAAGGACCTGAGAAATTTCGAAACCATCAACACCTATATCAACGGAGTCAAGGTATCTGCCGGGGGAAAAACCCTGATCCCGGCAGTGGAAAACAAGACCATTAATAATTTTAGCTGCGCAAAAAAAGCGCCCGCCGATTTTCAGGTAGGGGCTATGGGTTCCCGTCTCAGGGTGATCCAGGTGCTGGACGGCCAGTTGATCACGGAGGAACTCCTGCAGGAAGCCAATGTCTCGGAGGGCATTGCCCTTCCCAATATTGAAGAAGATATCTTAAAAATAGCAGTGGTCAACCGATATTCGGATGCGCCCCCTGCCGTGGCCTTCATCAAAAATTTCGGCCTGAAGGAAGGTGCAATTGCATCTTCGGTCGCCCATGATTCCCACAATATTATCGCCGTTGGTGTAGACGACGAGTCCCTGGCGAGTGCGGTGAATTTAATTATAGACAGCCAAGGGGGCATTTCGGTAGCCACGCCGGGTTACAATCGACTTCTTCCTCTGCAGGTAGCGGGGCTGATGTCTACACAGGATGGCTATGCCGTGGCTTCCGCGTATACAGCGATAGACCGTATGGCAAAGGAAATGGGGAGCAGGCTGAGCGCTCCTTTTATGAGTCTGAGTTTTATGGCACTGCTGGTAATCCCCCATATCAAATTAAGCGATCAGGGCCTGTTTGATGGGCAGCAGTTTAAGTTTGTGGACCTGTTTCTATAACGGTCTGAAGTTTACCTAAACCTTAAGTGCGTTTTTCTTTTTCACGATGTCTTCAAAAATGGCGAAGGCATGGTCAATGGTATTTTCTATGAAAAATTCCCGGGTGTCTAATCCCCCGCATACCACCCCCGCCAGGTAAATTCCGGGAACGTTCGATTCCTGACTTTCCTCATCAAAGCAAGGCCTTCTTTTTTCGTCGAGGGTAAGTTGCACCCCAAGCTGGTCCAGCAATTTGAAGTTGGGCCTATATCCTGTCATCGCCAGCACAAAATCATTGGCCAGGGCTTTCTCTCCCTGTTCTGTCTGGATGATTACTTCTTTTTCTTTAATTTCTTTTATGGTGGAATTGAAATACGCCTTGATCGAACCTTCCTTGATCCTGTTTTCTATGTCGGGCAGGACCCAATATTTTACGGTACGGTCCACCTCTTTTTCCATCACCACCATGGTTACCTCAGCGCCTTTTCTCCAGGTTTCCAGCGCCACATCGACGGCGGAATTTCCTCCTCCCACTACGATGATTTTTTGGCCGATATAAGGCCAGGGTTCCTTATAGTAGTGGCTTACCTTCGGGAGTTCTTCTCCAGGAACGTTCATTTTGTTCGGCAAATCATAAAAGCCGGTGGCCAAAATGACTTTCTCCACCAGGTATTTTTCTTTTGATGATTCAATAATAAACCCATCAGTGGATTTTTCCAGACGCAACACCTCCTCATAAAGGTTGATTTTAAGGTCATAGTGCCTGGCCACCCTGCGGTAATATTCCAATGCCTCGGGCCTGGTGGGTTGTTTGTTAATGGACATAAAAGGGATGTTGCCCATTTCCAGTTTTTCCGAGGTGGAGAAAAAAGTCATATTGACGGGGTAATTGAACAAGGAGTTCGTCAGTGTGCCTTTTTCCAGGATCAGATAGTTAAGCCGGTGCTTTTCGGCTTCAATCCCACAGGCCAAACCAATGGGGCCGGCACCAATTATTAATACCTCTAATTTCTTCATATAGTATTAAATCATTTTTCTGCCCAATGAGTTCGCGTTCAGGTCCATCCTATGAATTGGCCGCGTCCATTGGTCCATGAGGTGTAGGCTGAAGTGAGGTTTATTGGCTTCCTTCCTGGGAGATGGTAAATTGTACCCTGTTTTCTTCGGCCGGATGGGTTCGCTTTTCAATCATGACTACCTCGCCCTCATGGCTCCATAAGATGCCTGTGGTATTGACGGTTCCGTATCCTTCCCACTGCAAAAACTGGGCGGAAAGTGCTTTTTCTATGTCCAAGGGAACGCCGGTACTGGGAAGTTGCTCGTCCGGGGCATGCTCTTTATCCTGCAACAGTCCCATAAGTGACTGCTCATCGACCCGGTCCCGGGCGATCAGTCCCATCAGGTCGTTCTTGGCGCTAACTACCTTCGGCCAGGGCGTATCCAGGAAGGCATTGCTGATCCCATGCAGGCCTGGATCTACTGTCAGGATCTCCGGGAGATGGTTGCTCAGGTATAACATTTCGCTTCCATCAGACAGCAAAAGATTAAACCCATGGTAGGCTTCCTTTTTTTGTTCAACGCGGCGGAGGTATTCCAGGGGGCTTTCCTCATTTTCCAAAAAATCCTTTACCAGGTTCCCCCTGGTCAGCCGGAGTTGCCCCCTTTCTTCGCCTGTCCTGTAGTTGGTCAAAGCGGCAAATTTGCCCTTTGGATGGATTCCCATCCAGGTACCACCCCTTTGCAGGTCCTTGCCCGCGTAAAAACCCTGAGGCCATAAGTGAAGCGAAGCACTATTTCTCTTAAAGTATTCATCTCTGTTGGCTACTAGAATCAATTTATATCTAGGATGATCAAGCCAGTTAAACGATATCAAACACATAGTGCGGCAAAATACTCATTGCAAATAAATTTCAGACTACCGTTTCTATAAATAAAAAAAACCGTCTATCCTCTTGCATCTACGAAGATCGTCGTATATATTTGCTACGAAATGATTCGTATGATATGAAAGTGAAACCTACGGAGGCGGAGTTGGAGATTTTGCTCATTCTATGGCAGTTGAAGAAAGCCAGCGTGCGTCAGATACATGAAGAGCTGGCGAAGACCAAAGACACAGGCTATACCACCACCCTGAAGATGCTTCAAATCATGCATGGCAAAGGGCTGGTAAAAAGGGATGAGCAAAAGCGAAGCCATATTTATAGCCCCGCCGTCACGGAGAAGGATACGCAACAATCCCTGTTACAGGGATTTCTGTCTGCCACTTTTGGCGGGTCTGCCAAAAACCTAGTAATGCAGGCTTTGGGGCAGGGTAAGCCTTCAAAAGCGGAAATTGATGAAATAAGAGCATTCCTGGATCAACTTGAAAACGAAGACTAATCATGGAGTTTACCCAATTGTTGTTCGGTGACAGGTATCTGACCGCCATGGGCTGGACTTTGCTCCACTCGGTGTGGCAGATTGCCCTGATCAGTGGCCTTTTGTGGGCATTTCTTTTCTTCGCCCCCAAAAAGGCCTCTCAGTTACGTTATGCAGCGGCTGTTTCCGCCCTTGTTCTGATTCTTGTGGCCAGTAGCTGGACATTCCTGCTGCAGTTGAGCCAGGTGGAGCATTCCCTCCCTCAAAGCGGCTGGGAACCGGGAGTTCTTGGGAGGACATTGCCGGTGCCCGGAGCTCCGGTCCTGGGTTCTGACTGGGTCTGGGAAAAGGCTTTTTCAACACTTCCCTGGACTGCCAAAGTGGAAAATTTTCTGCCCTACCTGGTAAATCTGTGGGGATTGGGGGCTGCTTTTTTCCTGGTCCGGTTATCGGGCAGTCTATATGACCTGCAAAAAATCCACAGCAAACACCGGGAATCCGTATCACAACGCCTGCTCCAAAAGGTAGAAAGCTTGTCCGCCGCCATGGGAATCTACCGGAAGGTTCAGGTATTGAAAAGCGGCCTTGTAAACAGCCCCGTCACTTACGGTTTTCTAAAGCCGGTGATCCTGCTTCCGGCCGGCATCGCATTTTCGCTGACTCCCGCACAACTGGAAGCCATCCTGGCGCATGAACTGGCCCATATCAGGAGAAACGATTACCTGATCAACCTGTTCCAGTCGGCTCTGGAAGTAATGTTCTTTTTCCATCCCTGTTTTTGGTGGATCAGTCGTAGGATCAATGAGGAAAGGGAAAATGCGGCCGACGACCTGGCCCTGACCGCCGGAATATGTCCAAAAGACCTGGCTTACGGCTTGGCAGCAATTGCAAACAACGATGACACTGCCGTTCCCGCTATGGCCCTTGCCTCATCCGGGCGTCATAATACAATCCTGCGACGTATCAAAAGAATGTTGGGAAGGGATACTGCGAAGTCTCCTTTGCCTCCCCTTATTCCCCTCACCCTGCTTATTGCCTTGGTTACCGTCGCGTCATTGATGGTTGGCGCTCAGGACCAGCGTCCCGAGGCGCGGGAGCCGATCCACCTTGCCGCGATATCCAAAGGTATATTCCCCACGCCTCTACAATCCATCGAGGAGGATACTGTACCGGCAACGGAAGCTCCCGTGATGCCTTCACTGGAGCTGCCACCGGCTCCGCCATTGGAGGAATTGCCCACGCCGCCTCCTCCGGCCATGCCTGGAGATTTTCCTGATTTTCCCGAGCTGGATCTGGGGCAACAGGCAGACAGCCTTGCCCGCATCGCCAGGGAAATGGAGGAACTTGGGGGCAATCATTCCCCTGAAGCCCGGGAGCGGGAAAAGATCCTGCAGGATGCCCTGAACAAAGTCCAGGCAAATATCGAGCATATCACTTCGGGATTTAACAAAAACGTAGCCCTCTGGCATCAAAAGCATGGGGAACATTTGAAAAAATACGAGGAAGAAATAAAAGCCTGGGCCTCACGGTTGAAGGAACAGCAACAATCCTGGGAATCTGATTTCGCGCCAAAGATGAAGGAATTTGAGGAAAAGATGAAGCAGTGGCAATTGGAAAGCAAGCCGAAATTGGAGGAGTTTGAGGAAAAAATGAAGAATTGGGAAGAGGAAAACGCTCCGAGGCTAAAAGAACTCAAAAAAGAATTGGAAATACGGTGGCAGGAAGAAAAGAAAGAACTTGAGCAACAGGAGTCCGGTCCATCGAGCTTTCTGAATCTCAACAGGTACCTGGATACGGGTAAGAATGCTCACTGCTAGACCATAAAACAAAAAGCAGCCTGATCTGGCTGCTTTTTTAATTTGCCGTTGACAACAAATAATTTTTAAAGTCCCCATAATTGTTTTCCATACGGATCACCTTCTTCTGTCCGTCCAGGAAAGCCGAAAGTTTTTCCGGCAGGGGCAATGGCTCTCCCAACGCTTCTTCAACCACCTTGCCGAATTTTCCCGGGTGGGCAGTCTCTAAAAAAACACCGTTGAAGCCGGGATAAGCCTTTTGGAAGTCCTTCAATCCAAGGTAAGCCACTGCACCATGGGGATCCAGGACATAACCCGTGTCCCCTCTTACCCTGTGGATGCTGGCAGATGTTTGTTCGTCTGAATAAGCGTATCCTTTGACCCTGTCCCTCAACTGCACTTCATCCCCCTGGAACAAGGCCAATAGTCTGTAAAAATTACTTGGATTACCCACATCCATACTGTTGCTGATGGTGGGAATAGACGGACGGGATTGAAAGGTACTTCCGTTCAGGTAGTTGGTGACCACATCGTTGGCATTGGTCGCGGCCACAAAATAGTCGATATTGAGGCCCATCCTTTCGGCCAGAATTCCGGCCGCCAGATTGCCAAAATTTCCACTGGGAACGGAAAAGACCGTTTTCTTGCCGTCGCGTGGAAGTTGGGCAAAAGCGTAAAAATAGTAGAGGCATTGCGGAATCCACCGGGCAATGTTTATGGAATTTGCTGAGGTTAAAATCATTTGGTCCTTAAGCTCCCCGTCCAGAAAGGCCTTTTTGACCATGGCCTGGCAATCATCAAATACCCCGTTCACTTCTATGGCAGAAATATTTTCTCCCAATGTGGTAAATTGTTTTTCCTGCAGTTCGCTGACCTTGCCTGCCGGATAAAGAATGACCACCTCCACGCCGGGAACCTTGTAAAAACCATTGGCCACGGCACTTCCCGTATCACCGGAAGTAGCCACCAGTACCTTTACTTTTTGACGGTCCAGCAAAAGGCTCATTAACTTTGAGCAAAACCTGGCCCCAAAGTCTTTGAAGGCCATGGTGGGACCATGAAACAGTTCAAGGGCAAATACCGCTTCTTCAATTTGAACCAGCGGAGCGTCAAATTGAAGGGTATGTTCTACCAGACCGTTGATTTCCTCAGGGGTGAGATCTTCCGAGAAAAACGTACCGATTACCTCGCGGCCGATTTCCTGGAAGGAGAGCCCGTGGATTCCATTCAGAAAACCGGCGGACATACTGGGTATCCTTTCGGGCATATACAAGCCCTGGTCAGGCGCCAGTCCTTGTATCACTGCTTCCTTAAGTGAAACTTTATGTTCGAGGTTGTTGGTGCTGTAGAATCTCATGGAGGTGCCTAATGTGGGTAGTGGGTATTGAGTATTGCGTATTGAATCGGGCTGCAGACGCTGGTTTTATTGACGGCTTGATTTTATATTACAAATGCGCCCCGCGAATTGATGGAGGACACAAAGAGGTCGACGGGAAGGCCCATTTGGTCATAGACTTTTTTGCCCACACGGCCGGCTTCCCGGGCAATGGCTTCACTGGAAGAAAGAACAAATATAGCCGGACCAGAACCTGAAATACCACATCCCAATGCACCAACACCTTTTACGCCGGTTTTTACCTCATCAAACCCAGGTATCAGTACCGCACGGGAAGGCTCGGCCAACACGTCGTTCAGGGAACGGCTGATCAACGCCATATCCTCCATAAAGAGGCCCGCCACCAGTCCGGCAATATTTCCCGACTGAATAATCGCGTCCTTTAAGGAAACGTTATTTTTCAACACGCTTCTTGAATCCGCGGTATTCAGTTCCAGATGTGGATGCAAAATGGTACAGTATAACCCTGAGGGAACATTGAGGCTGATCACATCCAGGGGATCATAACCCCGGACCAGCACAAAACCCCCCAACAAAGCGGGCGCCACATTGTCCGCATGGGCCGCACCACAGGCGATGGCTTCAGCTTCCATTGCAAACGGAAGCAGGCCGTCCTTATCGTAGGGATTGCCCAAAAGTTCGTTGGCGGCCACCAGGGCTGCGACGGCGCTGGCGGCGCTGGATCCCATCCCGCTGCCCAAAGGTAGTCCCTTGACCAGTTCAACCTCAAGGCCGCCTTGAAAGTCCTGATGGGCAAGCATGGCCTGGATGGCCACGGTACATGTATTTTTGTTTGTATCGTAAGGCAATCTTCCCTGGTCCCCTTCAATGCGGGATACTTTCAATCCCGGAACATCTGAAAAACTGACGCTCACCTTATCACCTATCCCTTCCACCGCAAAACCCAGTATGTCAAACCCGCAGGAGACATTGGCCACGGTGGCAGGCGCGAATGCTGTTACTTTTTTCATCTTGAATAATTTCCTAACCTGATAATATCAGCAAATACCCCTGCTGCTGTCACGTCTGCCCCGGCTCCCGGGCCCCGTATAATCATTGGGAATTCATGATACCGTTCTGTCGTAAACAGGATCATGTTGTCGCTGCCGCCAAGGGAGTAAAAGGGGTGCGAACTGTCCACGGAGTTTAGCCCCACCCGGGCTTTTCCATTTTCCAGCACTGCCATAAAGCGCAGTTTTTCCCCTTTGCTTTTGGCTTCATCCAATAACTCCTGGAAATAACCGTCATGCTGCTTAAGTTGTTCCAAAAACTCATCCACAGATTCTGCGTTGGCAGCTTCTTCGGGCACCATGCTTTGTACCGATATATCCTCAAAGTGGAGTTGCTGCTCTGCTTCCCTGCCCAGGATAAGGATTTTTCTGGCCACGTCCATTCCGCTGAGGTCCTCACGGGGATCGGGTTCTGTGTATCCCTTTTCCTTGGCATTGGATACCACTTTGCTAAAGGGTGTACCCTTTTCCAATTCACTGAAGATATAGTTCATGGAACCGCTCAACACGCCTTCGATGCGGATGACCTTGTCCCCACTCACGATCAGGTCCTGGAGGGTGCTGATCACCGGAAGCCCTGCGGCTACATTGGTTTCATACAAAAACTTTATGTTGCGCTGGCTTGACAGATCCTTCAGTTGCTGGTATTTGCTGAGCGAACCGGAATTGGCTTTTTTGTTGGGCGTAACAATGGCAACCTTGGCTTCCAGGATCTCCTGATACCTGTCCGAAACCTCCTGACTGGCCGTGCAGTCCACGAATACGGAATTGGAAAAATTCATGCTGGACATGGTGCCGAGGAACTGATCCAAATCCATGGGTTGGTCTTTTTCGGAGGGAGGGACGAAATTTGCCAGGTCAAAACCGTCTTCATCAAAAGCCATATACCTGGAGTTTGCCATGCCGTGTATTTTTATCTCCAGCAAGTTGTTGCTCAAAAGCTTCTCCTGCTGGGTCTCAATCATGCGGACCAGGGTCTTTCCGATCAGCCCTACACCGACCAAAAATAGGTGCAATACCCGGTGGTCCGAAAGGAAGAAAGCTTCATGCAGTGCGTTGAGGCCTTTTTGAAGGTCAAATTGGGAAATGACCGCGGATATGTTAAGCTCAGAGCTTCCCTGGGCAATGGCGGAGACGTTAATGTTGTTTCTTCCAAAAGACTGGAACAGACGCCCGCTGGCGCCGGGATACTGCTTCATGTTTTCCCCTACAATGGCAATAATGGCCATTTCGGGAACGACGACCACGGGATCCATTTCCCCGGACTTGATTTCGTAATAAAACTCCTGTCCGATAACTTCCTTGGCGTGCATTACCTCCGAGGATTTTATGGCGATACAGATGCTGTGTTCTGAAGATGCCTGGCTGATCAAAATTACATTCACACCCGCCTTGGCCAGCGTGCCGAATACCCTGCCGCTCACCCCAATCACTTCCACCAGACCTGGACCCTGGATATTCAGCAGAGAGATGTCCGCCAGAGAAGATATTCCCTTAATTAATTTTCCCTCTCCTGACTTTTCACAGATCAGCGTGCCCGGATGCTCTGGATCAAAAGTGTTTTTGATATGAATGGGGATCCGCTTCATCATTGCCGGCTGCATGGTAGCCGGGAAGACGACTTTTGCTCCAAAATGGGACAGTTCCATGGCTTCACTATAGCTAAGCTGGGGAATGGTGATGGCCGAATATACCAATTTGGGATCCGCGGTCATTACTCCGGGCACATCGGTCCAGATTTCAAGCAGCTCCGCTTCCAAAGCAGCAGCAAGAATTGCCGCCGTATAGTCGGAGCCGCTTCTGCCCAGGGTAGTGGTTTCCCCGTTGTCGGTGGAGCCTATAAAGCCTGTGATGACTTTCAGGCCTATGTTGCTTTTGAAATATTCCGTGATCAAGGCATTGGTTACCTGAAAATTTACCTTGGCATGGCCAAATCGGTCATTGGTTCGGATCACTTCCCGGGCGTCCAAAAAGACTGCCCCCAGGTCCTTCAACAGTTCGGAAAGAATATAAGCGGAAATCCTTTCGCCAAAGCTTACCACATAGTCGGAGGTCTGGGCGGAGCATTCCTTGATTAAAAAAATGCCGTGCAACAGGTCCTCCAGTTCGTTGAACCTGATTTTGACATAGGTAAGCACCGGAGATTGCTTTTGGACCGGGATCAATTCCTTGACCAGCGAAAAATGCCTTTTCTCCAGGTCCCTCAACAGGGAATGGTATTGCTTGTCATTGTATTTGGCCAGTTGCGAACAGGTCAGCAAATCCTCCGTCACTCCCCGGAAAGCGGAGAATACTACAGCAAGTTCATCATGTTCAGCTTTTTGCTTAATAATGGAAATAACCTGTTTTACCGATTCAGCATCGGCTATAGATGAGCCACCAAACTTTATTATTTTCATGAATATGATATTGAATGGTTTAAATAAGAGAAAAATTCCCAAGAGGGAGTACTGTTGTTGGAAAGGGTAGAATCTTGCACGGGACTACCCCGTAATGAGGGCGCGATCCGTAGTAGCTGTTCCCATTGAAAAAAATACGCAGGTTCCTCCATGAAACAATTCATTAGTCGGACAAATCGGTTTATTTTTTACTGCGTCACCCATGCTCTTAAATTTCAAACAGCAATCTTAAGGACAAATTAGCTTTATCACAAGTTTTTGCCCGGAATTGTTGAGGAATATAACACCGCAAGTGCCAAAGAAAAAGGAGGTTAGTAAAAGTTAATTTCAAATAACCTCCATTTCACTTACACACACATAAAAATTTTAGCATAAAAAGTTGCTTAATCACCCTTAACAAATGTACAAAACTTTATACTTATAAACCAAACATACAAACAAGGTATTTTTTAGTTTTATAAAGAAATAATTATATGGTTTTTTCATCGTGAAGCACAACAAAAGGGTATTAAACAAGCCCTGTTTTCGGGTTTATTTTGCACCTGTCGCCCCGATATAAGCCCATTCGAGACAAAGTTTAATATAAGGCCAGTTTTTGACAAGATAAAATTATTGCTTATAATTTTCCTGAAGCGATTCCTTAATTTTGGTTTTTACGTCCCTCACCCGTATCCAGTTCATGCAGGCAAAATCCCCGCGGTAACAGGGCCGGTTGCCAAATACAGAACATGGCCGGCAAGCTAAAACGGCCGGATCAATTTCTACTTTTAATCCACTGCTAACCCCCAAAGGTTCAAACCCCGCATAGGAATGTGTCTGGCCCCAAACAGACACGACCGGCGTCCCTACCAATGAGGCCAAATGCATGTTGGCGCTGTCCATGGTCACCATCAGGTCCAGCCTTTGCATCAAGGCCAGTTCATGATTTAGGGGGAGCCGTCCAGCCAGGGAATGTATATTGGCATCCTGTGCCGCCATGCTCCCGAGACGGCTGGCTTCCTCCTTTCCTCCCCCAAAAAGAAATACGATATATCCTTCCAAAGCCAGTTCCAGGGCAAGTTGGGCTGACCTGTTTTCCGGCCAGGTCTTCCACTTGTGCCTTGCAAAAGGGGCAATTCCGATCCAGATTTTATTTTTGGGAAATATCGACCGTTCTTCCAGAAACGCTAAAGGAAATTCCCTGCCATCGATCCAGGGCCCGTTTTCCAGGGTTAATGGAAAGCCGGCCCGGTCAAATACATCAGCGTATCTTTGGTAAGAGGGCTTTAACCTTTTAAAGACTTTTTGATGCTGTCTGGTGATTGCTTTTTTTTCGGATCGCCCTTTGTCAATGGTAAACACCGGCGTTCCGGCAGCTTTAAAGTAAGCGCCAAGGATCCAACTTCTAATTACGGCGTGCAGGTCCAAAACGGCGTCGAAGGGACCTGTCTTCCTTAGCTTCGCGTACAGTCGGGTAATTCCCCAGAAGCCACGGTATTCCGATTTAAAATCGACTGAAAGAAAATCGAACCTGGGCAGGTTTTCAAAAAAGGGGGAGAAATTCTTTTGGGAAAGCAGGGTGATCTTCAGGTCGGGATAGGTGGCCAGGGCAGCCTTTATGACGGGTACAGTCAGCGCCACATCTCCCATTGCCGAGTTTCTGATGATCAAAAGGTGCTTCATTTGACACCCTTGTATAGCACAGGGTTCATCGCAGGATCATTGTACATTTTCATTTGTCTATACACCTTCATCAGCCTGTTGCCGGCTTGGATGTCTTGCAGCAGCTCTGTGATGGCCTGGGTAAGGTCTTTTCTCTGGACTAGCAGGACATCTAGCTTACGTAAGGCAGACTGCCGTTGGGCCTCCTCGGTGTCGGTTCTGTCAGCCTGTTCCTGCATATGGTAAATCTTCAGTGCAAGAATGGAAAGGCGGTCAATGGCCCAGGCGGGGCTTTCGGTGTTGATCCTGGCATCTTCCTTAAAAACAACCTCCCTTACCTGTTCAACAAAAAAATCATCGATGCTTTCCACCTTGTCCGTCCTGTCCTGATTGGAGGAGTCGATCCGACGTTTTATTTCCAATGCCTTGACAGGATTGATCTCCGGGTCGCGGATTAGGTCTTCCAGATGCCACTGTACCGCATCTATCCAACATTTGTGGTACAAAAGATAAGACAGTGAACCCTTTTCAAAAGGGTTCACCATCACCTGGTCCACATCATCGTGGACATGATAGTCTTTGATCACCTGGTCAAAAATCGCGTTCATCGCGCTAACATCCACCATGCCGTTTCCTCACTTTAATTTTTGAAGGGCATCCTTAATCCTGGCGAGCGCTTCCACCAATTCCTCATCAGAGGCGGCGTAGGACAGCCTCACACAATTGGGTGCGCCAAAAGCCATCCCGGTGACCAGGGAAACATTCGCTTCGTCGAGGAGATAGAGGCACAAGTCATCCGCATTTTCTATTTTTTGAGCGCCGGCAGACTTCCCGAAGAAAGAGGAAACATCCGGGAAGAAGTAAAAGGCACCTTCAGGCACATGGGTTTTGATGCCGGGAATATTTTGCAGCAATCCCAGTACCAGATCCCTTCTTCTGCGATAGGCCTCAGCCATTTCCTT
>DATGOS010000472.1:0-5015 GCA_035305725.1 Cyclobacteriaceae bacterium | reverse complement strand
CTGCGGGTATCCACTCCGGAGACTCTTATGCGGTCCTGCCGCCTTATAACCTCGGGGATCTGGTCATGCGGCAAATTGAAGTCTACACCAAAAAAATTGCGCTGGCCCTAGAAACTGTAGGATTGATAAATGTACAGTTTGCCATTAAAAATGATAAGGTATATGTTATCGAGGCGAACCCAAGGGCGTCGAGAACTGTTCCCTTTATTTGTAAGGCGTATCGGGAACCTTATGTAAATTATGCCGTAAAGGTTATGTTGGGAGAGAAGAAAGTTACCGATTTCCCCTTTTCCCCTTACAAAAAAGGATACGCCATAAAGGAGCCCGTCTTTTCATTCCATAAATTCCCTAATGTAAATAAGGAACTGGGACCGGAGATGAAATCAACCGGGGAAGCGATTTACTTCATAGATGATCTGATGGATGATTATTTCCTTAAGATCTATGCGGAGAGAAATCTTTATCTAAGCAAATAACCGATATGGCAGCTATAAAAATATAAGTGAACCTTAATGGTTCACTTATTTACACCATAAACCTTAGAGCGATGATTCTAAAACTAATCATATTCTTCATTGCGGTGGGTTGGCTGTTGTCCACGCTGGTCCGTTATTTCCTGAGAAGCAAGCTGAAAAAGTTCGTGGACCAGGTACAAGAAGCCCAGAGAGAACAATACCGCCAGCAAAGAAAGCCCTCCCATGGGAATGTAAATGTGGACTTTGTTCCAAAAAATGACAAGAAAAGGTCATCAGGCAATACTTCCGGCGGGGAGTATATCGATTATGAGGAAGTAAAGGAATAGTTTTTTCAATCACCAATATTTATTTCTGATTTTTTTGCTATATTTCCTTTCAATAGGTGACTTTGTTGAAAAGGGAAATATCCATATTGCTCCTGTGCTGTTTTACCACATATCATTTTGGGTATTATATTTTTTACTATTCCTACAAGTTTAAGATTGAGTCCGACTGGGCCTCGCAGATCTTTAACAGCGAACTTGCATTCGACGGGGAGCGGTTGATGAAAATCCCATTAAGCTTGCCTTATAGATCGGACCAGAGAGATTTTCAGGAGGCCAGTTACAACTTCGAGAAAAACGGTGTGGTGTACAGGGTGGTTAAACAACGTTACTCAATGGATACACTTCAACTGGTGTATGTCCCGGATGAGCCTTTAAGAAAGCTGGAATTGTCCGTAACCGGATGGATAGCTTATGTTACGGATAACCTGCCACAAAAAAATGACAACAATCGGCTACTCCTGACAAATATTTTAAAAGACTTCTTGCTCCCTATGGCAGGAGTCTCCTTGAAGTTCGCAGGGAACCTGAAAAATGAAAACAATTGCCGGTACTTTTTTACGTATAAAAACATCGATAAGGAAATAGACAATCCTCCCCCAAAGTTTTTCAGGGTTTAATCCCCCCTGCCTGGTCCAATCCAAACTCCCAAACGTCCCGGCAGGATCTTCTTTATTTCCATTTTAAAATATCAGCCATTTATGAAAACCAACCTATACTTAGTCATAGGGGCTGCACTCTTGCTGTGCATGCCTCTCAAATCCCGCGCCCAGGGCTGTGTGGCCATACGCTCATTTGCAGGAAGCAGCGGGGAAATCGGTTCCCAAGCCTTTCTTCCCAAAGGGGAGTGGCTGGCGGGGGCAAATTTCCGTTATTTTCATTCCTATAAGCACTTCGGTGGCAAGGAGGAACACAAGCACCGGGTGGAACAGGGTACGGAAGTGATCAATGATTCCTATTTTATGGATTTGTCGGCAACCTATGGCCTGACTGACCGGTTATTTACTACCCTTACCTTACCTTTTGTTTATCATGAGCGATCTTCCATGTACGAACATGGTGGAAATCCTCCCAACGGATTGGGAGACCGGCACAAAACCTATGCGCAGGGATTGGGCGATATCCGGTTAAATCTAGCTTATTGGATGTTGGATCCGGGAAAAAACATGATGGGAAACTTTTCGTTGGGCCTTGGAGTGAAACTGCCCACCGGCAATTATGGAGCGACGGATACATTTTACAACCAGGGACCTGAAAGAAATCAGACACTGGATCTGACCGTGGACCAATCCATACAGCCGGGCGACGGAGGCCTGGGTATTACCTTTGATCTCCAGGCCTACAGGATGCTATCACACAGCTTAATGTTAAACGGGACTTTTTATTACCTGGCCAACCCAAGGGAAACCAACGGCAAATCCGCCAGAAACGGAGGAACGGAATTTTCTGTACCTGATCAGTACGCGGCGCGGCTGGGCGTTACCTATATTACACCCTTACAGGGGCTCAGCATTTACCTTGGGGGCAGGCATGAATGCATTCCCGTGTATGATCTGCTGGGAGGAAGTGATGGCTTTAGAAGGCCCGGTTACATCCTTTCCGCCGAGCCGGGAATCAACTACAGCTGGGACAAATTTTCCTTAAATGTAAATGTTCCGGTGGCTTTGGAACGTAACAGAACGCAAAGCTTCCTGGACAAGAAAAACAGCACCCCCGATAATCCCAGACACGGTGATGCGGCCTTTGCCGATTATTTGGTCAATGTGGGCTTCGCCTGGAGACTGTCCCAAAAATCCAGGGAGGTCTTCCAACTGCATTAAACCTTTAACCACAGAAAATCCTCCAAAATTCCTTTCTTTCATCTTTGGAAAGCATTTTGGAGGATTTAATTTTTCTTCCGGTATGTCTCTTCTTATTTTTTGTCCCCGACCAGAAATTCCTTCTTTTCAGTTCGTATAGAAGCCTGAAGTCCCATTTCCTTCTTCAGGCTTTTTCGGGCAAGGAAAATCAATACCACCGCCAGGACAAACATTCCCGCCGCGATGATGGATAGCAGGTATATTTCATTCTGAAAGTTTTGCCAGGCAAACAAGCCCAGGGAGGTTAGGGTGACCGTGAACATAAAAAACATGGGTATGATTACAAAAGCAGCATTCACCTTCTTCCTGAGCAGCCACACCGAGACGGCCAATAATGCCAGAGCAGCCAACAATTGGTTGGCGGAACCAAAAATTGGCCATAAGGTGGCAAAACCACCGGACTGAAGCAGCAGGACTGATAAAATTACCACAATAATGGTAGAAAGATACCTGTTTTTTGAGAGCGGTCTGGCAACAGGCCCGTTAACTCCTTCAAAATATTCCTGAAATGTCAGCCTTGCCAGCCGGGTACAGGTGTCCAGAGTGGTCAGTGCAAAAGCCGATACGGTAAGGGCGACGAAAGTGACGGCAAAATTTTCAGAAATACCCATAGAGGCAATCATAGCGCCCAGTCCGTCCGCAAACAGCGGTACCGGCCCCTGATCGGCCAGGCGGGTGATATAATCTGACCTGGTGATGACGGCGACAGCACCCACAGCAATGATAGCCAGGAAGGATTCGATCAACATCCCGCCGTAGCCAATGACTTTCGCGTCACTTTCCTTGTCGATCTGCTTGGAAGTCGTGCCCGAGCCCACCAGAGAATGAAACCCGCTAATGGCGCCACAGGCAACCGTGACAAACAAAACCGGGAAAAGATAGCCCAGGTTTTCGGAAGTAAAATGTACTTCGGTTTCCATCAGTATGGTGGGGTTAGCCACAATAACTCCTGCTACTGCAGCCAGTATCAGTCCATAAAGCAAGAAGCTGTTGAGATAGTCTCTAGGCTGAAGAAGCATTCCCACGGGGGTCACCGAGGCAAAAAATGCATAGGCGAGCAAGATATACACCCAAGTGCTGTAGCTGAGTTCCATGGGTATCATTGACCCCAGATATACGAAAAAATACATGACCACGACGCCGATTACCGAAATGATGGCAAATGCGTTTTTCTTATTGGCTGTCACTTTGATTATCCTGCCAAAAGTGATCGCCAAAAAGATAAATAAGACCGAAGAAGAGGCGACACCGGGGTTGCTTATAAAAGTCTTGGCGATAATATCTGTGAACACCCCGATGATCAGGATCAATGTGGAAAAACTGAACAGAATAAAAAGCTGTTTGCCTTTGTTCCCGATGTTATTCTGTATGATCACTCCGATGGATTTGCCATCGTTCCTCATTGAAGCGATGATGCTGCCCAGGTCATGGACCGCTCCAAAGAATATACCTCCCAACAATATCCAGATCACCGCAGGCACCCATCCAAAGGTGATGGCAATAATTGGCCCAACGATAGGTCCTGCCCCGGCGATGGAGGCAAAATGATGGCCCAACACCAAAATCGGCTTACTTGGCACATAATCCACGCCGTCTTCAAAAGTATGGGAGGGAGCGATGTTCTTGTCACTTATCCTGAACTTCCTGGCTACATATTTACCATAGGTAAAATAGGCACCCACAAGAATGACTGCAGACGCAAGAAAAAGGTGTACTAACTGCATGTTTGCTTTTGTTAAGTTTTGTTCCCTCCGATAGGATAATCACTGCCGAAAGAGGCGAACCTACAACAAAGTTTGCAAAAGATTGGGTCCGTTCAAATATTTTTATCAAATTCCTTTATCCCGGAGCGTTATGAAATAATATATGGATTCTCTAACCTTTAACAGCCGCAAACGGAGTCCTCAGCCGCTCTGGCCGATCCCTCCGGGTACCTCTTTGCGGGACTGGGGGCGGCGAAAGACTTGACGTCAGAAAATTTTGGAGGCTAAAATTAGTGTAACTTTTCGCGGTTTAACCGGTGATGGCCCGGCCTCGGAGATCCATTCGGGCCAGCCCCGTTTATTTTTGATTTTATTTAACAGATAATACCTGTAAATTTGTAGGTCCTGGAAGGGATTTTTCAGACTCATAACAACAGGAAAACAATATATGGCTTGGTTTAAAAGGAAGGATGCTGGAATAAAAACCTCCACGGAGGAAAAAAAAGATGCACCCGACGGGTTATGGTACAGGACCCCCAAAGGCACTATTTTACATACCCGGGAGCTGAAAAACAACTCCTGGGTGTCTCCGGACGATGACTATCATGTAAAGATCGGTTCAAAAGAGTATTTTGAAATACTGTTTGATGACAA
>DATGOS010000471.1:0-5104 GCA_035305725.1 Cyclobacteriaceae bacterium | reverse complement strand
ACATTTTTTACCTGCATAAAATTAAACTCATCCAGGTTGAGGAGTTTCCTGTAAAATGTCAGGGCTTTGCCGTGGGCATAAATGACCGGGGTAAAAATTTTGTGCATCCTTGCATCCAAAAGCGCTTTCATGGTAACCTCGGCGCCGATTCCGTTGATGTCTCCGATGCTGATCCCAATGAGCGGTTTGTCTTTTTTCATGTTCATGTTTTGTCTTTTAAAATTAAATCCAGCACCGCCTTCCGAAATGACCCGTCAGGGCCATGCTTGCTCCCTTTCATTTCCGCCTCTCGTGTTCCGGTAAGCGGAACACTCTTTGTGGAAAGCCGGCTGCGGTAAAGCTCCTTCCCGGAGGGAAATAGGAAAAGTCCGTCCAAGTTAACAATAACTGCCAAAACCGGCGGAGTATACATCCCATTCTTTTCCGGGGTTTTTCGTTTTGCCTTCTGTTTGACGGCATCAGCCTCCGGTATCCGTTAAGGAGTACTGCCAACTGTGCGGAGGTTAGCATATATTGTTTTAATTTTGAATTGCGAAAATAGGATAAAATTACCAGAGAAGTAATATGGAAAAAGTCAGGCCGAAAAAACACCTGGGGCAGCATTTTCTCACGGACCTGCGCATTGCCGAAGACATTGCCAATGCGGTAACAGGCCATGAGGGCGTGCGGAAAGTATTGGAGATAGGGCCGGGGATGGGTGTGCTGACCGACTTCCTCCTTGCCGGGCAATGGGATCTTTACCTCATGGAACTGGACCCGCGGTCGGTTTCGTACCTGCACCAAAAATACCCCGGCCTAGGCCAGAAAATCATAGAAGGAGACTACCTGAAGCAGGATATCGCCAGGATCATGAAGGGAAAATACATTATCGCCGGCAATTTTCCCTACAATATTTCCTCCCAGATCTTTTTTAAGATTATTCCGGAAAGGGATGAGGTGGTGGAGGTGGTATGCATGCTGCAAAAGGAGGTGGCCCAAAGAATTGCATCCCCAAAAGGAAGCAGGGAATATGGAATCCTCAGTGTGTTGTTGCAGGCATATTATGATATTGAGTACCTCTTTACAGTTCCCCCGGAAGTGTTTGACCCGCCGCCGAAGGTGCAAAGCGGGGTAATCCGTCTGCGGAGAAACCAGGTAAAGTCCCTGGCTTGTGACGAGAAGCTGTTTTTCCGCGTGGTAAAACAGGCATTCAGTACCCGCAGAAAGACGCTTAGAAACGCCCTCAAATCCATGGGACTGACGGAAGAAATGAAAAAAGAAGCACTGCTGGACAAAAGGGCAGAACAATTGGGCGTACCGGAGTTCGAATTTTTAACCAATAAACTACAAAGGTCTTGGAAGCAGTGAAGTTTGAACTTTCCAAAGAATACCTGGAAAGCTTAAGGGAAAGCATTTCCCATGGAGACAAGGAATTTATCCAAAGCTCCATGGAAGGAGTGAATGAAGCTGACGTGGCCGCTTTGTTGGATGAACTGGATATGGAAGAGGCGCTGTTTGTTTTGCGCGGCCTTGACAACAACCGTTCAGCCGATATTCTGATAGAACTGGATGAGGATTCGCAGTACAAGGTCATCAAGGCCATGGAACCCGACGAACTTGCCGAGCAGATTGACTGCATGGATTCCGATGATGCGGTGGATGTGCTGAGTCAGTTGGTGTTGAAAGACAGGGAAGAAGTAATCAGCCATCTTCAGCAAAAGGAAAAGTCCTCCTATATCATTGAGCTGCTGCGGTATGCGGAGGACAGTGCGGGAGGATTGATGGCCAAAGAACTGATCAAGGCCAACTTAAACTGGACTGTAGACCAGACCATCGAGGAAATCAGACGGCAAGCTGAGAATGTAGAAAGGATCTATGCCATTTATGTGGTGGATAACAAGGAAAGATTCTTGGGAAGGGTGTCGTTGAAGAAAATGATACTGGCGGCAGCCAACACCAGGATTGCGGATATTTATGAGGACGATGTGATTTCGGTACCTACCGATATGGCCGGGGAGGAAGTGGCCGAAATCATGCGGAAATATGACCTTGAGGCCTTACCGGTGGTGAATGTCAAGAAAAAACTGGTGGGAAGGATCACTGTGGATGACGTGCTGGACCTGATCCGTGAGCAAGTGGAGGAAGATATTCAGGCGATGACGGGGATTTCGGAGGATGTGGAAGAATCGGATTCGGTATATAGACTGTCAAAAGCACGCCTTCCCTGGCTATTGATCGGTATGGTAGGGGGCTTAATAGGCGCGGGGTTTATAGGGTTCTTTGAAGAAGGCCTCAACGCCGTAACCGCTTTAGCCTTTTTTATCCCCCTCATCACCGCGACCGGAGGAAATGTGGGCATCCAGTCTTCGTCCCTGGTGGTACAAACCCTGGCAAACAGGTCCATCTTCGAAGAAAGTCTGGGGAAAAGATTTGCCAGAGTCCTGTTGGTGGCCCTGCTCAACGGCCTGGTACTTGCAGGTTTTGTTTTCGTCGCCATCGTGTTTGTGTATGGTGAGAGCTATAACTTTGGGGCGGTGGTTTCGGTGGCATTATTTTGCGTGGTGGTTTTGGCATCTTTTATGGGGACTTTTACACCGATAATACTGCACAAAATGGGCATTAATCCGGCAATGGCATCGGGTCCTTTTATCACTACGGCCAATGATCTCATCGGCCTGGGCGTCTATTTTACGGTGGCTACGCTTTTATTAAAGCTATGAACCTTAAGCTATGAAAATTCTGATTATAGATGAAATGCATGAAAGCATTATACCGCTCCTGACACGGGAGGGCTTTGCGGTGGATTACCGCCCGGATATAGGGAGAAGCGAGGTTGAAGCAGTTATTCATGATTATGACGGGCTGATCATCCGGTCCAAGCTGGCTATGGACAGGGACTTGCTGGAAAAAGCGATACAGCTGAAATTTATCGGCAGGGCGGGCGCCGGCTTGGACAATATAGACCTTGATTATCTTAAGGAACGGGATATTCCCATATTGAATGCGCCGGAGGGAAACCGTGATGCGGTCGCGGAACATGCCATCGGGATGCTTTTGGCCCTGTTCAACCACCTTCCCAGCGCCCACGAGCAGGTTCGGGATAAAATCTGGCAGCGTGAACAGAACCGGGGCGAGGAGTTGGCAGGCAAGACTGTGGGAATTTTTGGCTTTGGAAACATGGGAACCGCGCTTGCCAAAAAGCTTCAGGGTTTTGACGTACGGGTGCTGGCCTACGATAAGTACAAAACAGGCTTTGGAGGACCTCTTGCGGAAGAAGTTTCCTTTGAACAGCTTCGGGAGGAAGCGGATATACTGAGCGTTCATGTTCCGCTGACGGCGGAAACCAGAAACTATTTTACCAGAGACGTATTGAACGGTTTTAGGAAATCTTTTTATTTTATCAATACCGCAAGGGGGGAAGTGATCACCTTCGACACGCTAAATGAGGTCCTGGAATCCGGTAAAATGAAAGGGGCTGTCCTGGATGTGTTGGAGAATGAAAAGCTTCAGGCGCTAAGCCCGGCGCAAAAACTGTCTTTCGAAAAACTGGCCCAAAAACCCAATGTGCTTTTTTCTCCCCATGTGGCCGGATGGACGTTTCAGTCCTATGAAAAAATCAATAAAGTACTTGTTAATAAACTGTTAGCTGCCGTGAAAAACTTTCAAAAACTATAATTTACTAGTTTAGAAATTGTTTTATCGTGGAGATTACATTATCTTTGTGATAAGAAATATCAGAACAAAATGAGGAAACGGTCTCAGCAATGAGACCGTTATTTTATTTTCCAAGGATTATAATCTATTTCAAAAATGGGGAAAATACAATACTATACGGAAGAAGGCCTGAGGAAGCTTAAAGAAGAGCTACAGGAACTGAAATCCAAGGGCAGGACGGATATCGCGAGGCAGATTGCCGAAGCCAGGGACAAAGGAGATCTCAGCGAAAATGCGGAGTATGATGCGGCAAAGGATGCGCAGGGGCACTTGGAACTTAAAATCGCCAAGCTGGAACAGGTAATAGGAAATGCACGGATTTTGGACAATTCCAGGATGGATACTTCCAAGGTCAGCGTGCTGAGTACTGTCAAGATAAAAAATGTCAAGAACGGAAAAACAATGGCTTACACCTTGGTTTCCGAAGAAGAAGCCAATTTAAAGGAAAACAAAATATCCACCGCCTCCCCGTTTGGCAAGGGATTGTTGGGGAAGAAAGTAGGGGACATCGCACAGGTGAATGCTCCCGCGGGAGTCATCGAGTTTGAAATATTGGAAATCTCTCATTAAAAAAGCGCCCCGGTAATCGGGCCGGGGACGAAAAACCTGCACCATGGCGACCATTTTCACCAAAATCATCAACAGGGAAATTCCGGGATATATCGTTGCGGAAGACGACAACTATATTGCATTTTTAGACATTATGCCGCTGGTAAAGGGGCATTTGTTGGTCGTTCCCAAACAGGAAACCGATTATATTTTTGACCTGGAGGAAGATGTGTATACCGGTCTTCACTTGTTTGCCAGAAAAGTGGCAATTGCCCAAAAAAAAGTCATTCCCTGCGAGCGGATAGGTATGGCTGTGGTTGGACTGGAAGTACCCCACGTGCATGTTCACCTTGTTCCGCTGAATACAATGGATGACATTAACTTTACCCGACCCAAACTTCAGCTCAGCGAGGAGGAGTTTACTTCGATTGCGGTAAAGATTAAGACCGCAATGGGATAAATTACCTGCCTTGCCTGGTTAGACGCCGGACAGCTCGGAACCCGGGCAAAAGCGCAGCCACCCCTCTATTCCGTAGTATTATAATTAAGACCATTCCGTTGCCTGGTTCAGGATAAAATTCAACAATTTCTGGCAATAGAAACTTTTTTGCTCTAATTCTATTTACGGGGCACTATTCATCACTTTTTATTATTAATTTGCCACGGAAAATAGGCAGTCGGATGGGCATCAGGTTCACTTTTTTTATTATAATAAATCTTTTTATCATCTTTCCTTCGAAACCCCAGGGAATTGCCCCCAAATATTCCAACGAATTTATGCAGATTGGCATTGGCGCAAGGGCATTGGGTATGGGCGGGGCCCAGGTATCGAATGTGAAGGATGTCACGGCAGCCTATTGGA
>DATGOS010000470.1:0-2865 GCA_035305725.1 Cyclobacteriaceae bacterium | reverse complement strand
ATCCGCCGTCAAACTGATTGGTATACCCTTCGTTTTTCAGCACCGTCCAGGCATCATCAATACTTATTTTTTTTGCGCGCTCGATCAATTCATCGGAAATCCTGGGACGGCCGTCCTCAAAACGTTCCCCCTTCCATTCTGAGGTCAGAAAAATCAGTTCATCTTTCGGGATGGTTTGCGCGTACAAAGTGCTGCAAGTTAAAAGAAGGCCTGTAATGAATGCTATATTAAGTATCTTGATCATTTCCCTTGTTTATAAATTTTATAGTTTAACCATTTCAACATCCGCAAGAAATCCGCAAAAGGTCATCTTCCAGGAAGTGACTTACACGTGTTCCGTCTGACATAGCGCGCATTATCTTCAAAAATGCTCTATTTACGATAGCGCAAAATAGCTAAAATTATTTAATCCGTATTCATATTCCGGATCAACATCCAAAAAGTAAGGGTTCAAGTCCGGAGAGAGCAGGTTTTGAAAAATTCGCGGCAGTTTGATTTAATTTATAAAATAGAGATTAGTTTATTGTACCCATAGATTTAAACAATCTTATCAGTAATTCTCCCCGACTTAATTCTTGATTTAGAACTTCCTCGACAGTAATTAAAGGTTCAATGCCTAGTTCCCTCGCCCTGCTCAGCCAGTCCTGCGCCAAATCCCTGTCGATGGGACGACCCGGTTCAACTGCATGATATTGGTGGCGCAAACCTTTGTTGGCAATACCCCGCCCTCTTTTCCAGTTCGTCGCCAGTTCCGGATCAATCATGTTGTGGAAAAACCCGAGGCTCCCGAAAAATTGAACCGGTTTAAAAAATGGCGACACAGGTGGTACTTTATTTAGCCAGACTTGGGCATCGGGGCCAGGTCTCTCCCATTCTGGCTGGGGTATGTCCGTGGGTTCGCCCAGGTCTGATACATATATAGTCATGGCTCCCAACTCATGAAGCCGGAGTTGTAATTGCCGGATATCAATATTTCTGACTGCAACGTTTTGTTTTGCCGCATTTGCTGCCGCAATTCCGGCCGCTTGCCCAAGCGCGATCCAGGTCGGCTCATACCGCAGTGCTGCAAAACCAATGTGACTGGACGATACAGCTACGGGGACAAGTAAGCCATCTGTTTCTTTTGGAATCATAATATCATAAGGTATTTGAATTGGCCTTAATGAACGGCCAATCGCACCAGTCTCCTGTCCATTTTCCGAACTTGTGATCTTATGCGTGTTGATCATATAATCGGATATCGCAATGGCCCGGTCCCGTTGCAAACTGCGCACACTGTTCGGTTCAAGACGGGTATCATGCTCAGTAAAAACATAACTTCCCACCATTCTACGGCCCTCCCTTACATAGAGTGCCGGGGTCCAGTTGTCGCTGTCTTTATATTCATCGGCTGGTAAAGCCCATTTCTGTAATTCCGATCTCACCGCTATTGGTACTTCCAAATCGTTTTGCAGAAAATAAAGCAACCCCAATGACCAATCCTTGTATTGTTTAAAAATTTCCTTTCTGACCGTAGCGTCCCCCTCTGGCCACCGGTTATTGATACCCGTCCTTGAGAGGCTCACAGGTGCAAATTTAACATCATTAAATTCAGCTTTATCGTTCGGCATTCGCCTGATCCGAACGATATACCTGGAGATTTCATCAATTGTATTGACTTTGTTCTCTTTAATATAAGGGATTAGAGAAGTGTACAATTCCCGGTCATATCCATCCGGAAGTTCAATAGGTATTTGGTTATTGATGTTTGTAGTCAGTACCACCCGAAAATTATAGGCCTGTACATGATCGTCCGCCTCTGCTGGAGCCAGTTCTTCATTATATTCCTTACTGCCTTCCCGTCCGATACGAAAAGGAACTCCCGCTTGGGCCAATAAATCACCTTCATACGTACCGTCGATAAACATCGCGCCTTCCACAGAGAACTCTTCTCCGGTTTTCATGTTTAGGAACTGCACACCCACTATTCGTTTTCGTGAATGTGAAGATTTTTCCATGGTTGTGGAAATTAACCTATGGTAGAGCAGGACCTCCACACCGGCCTCGGATAACATTTTTGCCAATACCAACCTTGCAACTTTTGGTTCGGGATAAGTGCCTTTCACGCAATTCACCACCTGCATAGCATTGGGACCATACACATCAATGTAGTGTTGTTCGACACCTTGCATAAATTCCAGGTAAGTACCTCCAAGAGATTCAAAAGAAAGAAAATCCGGACTGGATAAGCCTCCCGAAACAAGACCTCCAACATGTCCATCATCCTGCAGTAAAAGTACGGACATACCCTCCCGGGCAGCATTTACTGCTGCAGATACACCGCTGGCTGTTGCACCCACCACCACTACATCATATTTCTTCCTTTCGATAATTACTTCTCCCGCCAAAAGTTCACCCTGGATAAGAGACAGCAATGTTATAATGAATATTAAAGGATGAAGGTTAATACTCATATCCTGAAAACCTGTTTCCGTTTGATTTCTAATCCTGTAAAAGCTGCTGAATAGCCTCCATCAGCACCTCCTCCACTTCGGGTGCGACAAAGGATGCCCTTTCACTGACTTCGTATCCCCCCTTTGGATAGGCTTCCTTGGTACCAATATAACCCGATCCAATGTCCCCATAGGCGGCCATGGCCACAAAAAGATCCGGCCGAAACGATTTGGCAGCAAGTTGGTATTCTACAAAGAGTTCTCCGGGCATAAACAGCAGGCGGGCCTTGTTGAGCGTCAGGCAGGCCAGCTCAAATTTTTTTCCCGCTTCGCTCCGGTTCAACCAGGCCATTTGCCGGGCATTGTCACTGCTCTCCAACAACAGCTCGTTATTCTTTGCCAATGATTCCCGGATTTTATATAAATGTCTGCC
>DATGOS010000469.1:0-3909 GCA_035305725.1 Cyclobacteriaceae bacterium | reverse complement strand
AAATGCCGAACTGTATCTGTATGTGTCTCTGGTGACCTGGTGGATGCTGGGATATAGTATGAGGGAGTACAATAAAATAAAGGCTGTAGAAAAAGTGATGTACGTCTCTGCCAGCTCATGAATAAGAAAAAGATCTTGGTGGATATATATTATCTGCATGTGGCGCAGACGGGTATAAAAACCTATATAGAGTGCCTGTGTAGGGAAATTGAAAAGCAGGAGTCCACAGAATTTGAATTTATCGTCACCCCCAACTTTCAAAAAATCCGTCGGAAAAACTTTTTTAAGGGGAAGACTGCATTGTGGAAAAACCTGTTGTTCCAGCTTCTGTATTTTTTCAGGAAGCTGATGATCCTTCCGCTCCTGTCGGTGAGGCACAATGCCTCTATAGTCTTTTCGCCGGACATTCTTTCACCGCTTTGGGCCAGGGGTGTCAAAGTATCGGTGATTCATGATGCTTTTTTCTGGGAAAACCCCTCTCACTACAACCCCCTTTGGCTCAAAACCTTTCTGGGCTTTTTGAAAGGAAGTCTAAAGCGAAACGCCCGGGTGGTCACCGTCAGCGAATATTCAAAGAAGCAGTTGAGAAAATACCTGAACATGCCGGAGCTCCCCATCTACGTGGTGTATCCATCATCCGGCCTGACACCCAAACAACAACCCTTAGAGGCCAGGCCGCTCATTTCCCCGCCCTATTTTCTGCATGTGGGGGTTATGGAAAAGCGGAAAAACCTGCCGACCCTGGTCGCGGCATTTTCCCGACTGGTCAAAATAGAGGGATGTGATGACTTTAGGCTGGTCCTTGTCGGCCAAAGGGGCCCCCGAAAAGCCCTGGATGATTGGGATACTGTCGTTTCCATGGTGCGGGAATTAAAATTGGAGGAGAAGGTTCTTCGTCCGGGGTTTGTAGATGCCCGTAAACTTGAAAATTATTACCGCCATGCCATGGGCTACGTATTTCCTTCGACCAACGAAGGTTTTGGCATGCCGGTATTGGAGGCTTTTTCCTTTGGCGTACCTGTCATCATCGCCAACCAGGGTTCCCTGTTGGAGGTAGGGGGAGAGGCTGTATGGGCCGTGCGGGAAAATACGGCGGCGGGATTTGAGCAGGCGATGTATGTGCTAAACCAGGATGAGTCCTTAAGAGAAGCCCTGGTATTGCGGGGGCATGAGCGATTGCGGGAATTTTCCCCCGCCAATTTTTTTCTATCTTTGCAGGATTGTTTCAGAAAGATCCTTCATGAATAACGCTACGGGCCGTGCGATCAGCCGATTGACAGGTTTAGATTTTTCGGATAGATTTGGTCCCGAATGGGATACCCGGTCGACTTTGGGCGTAATTTTTCGGATGCTTGTCTGGCTGGTAAGGGGAACATGGAAGAGAATCTGGTTTAAATCATCCCGTGGGCTCTTATTGATCGGAAAGCGCGTGACCATAAGGCAGCCCCATTACCTTACCGTGGGAAGAAACTTCATTGCCCAGGACAATTGCGAGATCAATTGCCTGTCCGAAAGGGGAATCACATTCGGGGACAAGGTCACCGTGGGTAGCTTTGCCCTGATCAGGCCCACCAATCTGTATGGTGGCCATCCCGGTGCGGGCCTGAAAGTCGGAAACAATTCCAGCATCGGCCCTTATGCTTATATTGGGTGTTCGGGATACGTCGAAATCGGTGAAAACGTCATGATTTCTCCTCGGGTGAGTATATATGCCGAAAATCATGTTTTTGATAAGGTTCAGGTGCCGATGATAGAGCAGGGCGTGGTCCGTTCCTTTGTAAAAATTGAGGATGACTGTTGGATCGCCTCCAATTCCATCATTTTACCGGGAGTCACCATAGGAAAGGGGGCAGTAGTAGCGGCGGGAAGTGTGGTGACAAAAGATGTTGCTCCTTATCATGTCGTGGCGGGAAATCCCGCTAAAACCGTTAAAACAAGGGAGCCGGAAGGTTGAGGTTAAACGGCCCATCGTCCAGCATTCAGGAATATTGAGCAAACCCACCCCCCAAACCAATCACTAATAAGCCATCACTACAACATGAAATTGAGATCTATAGGAGACTGGAAGAAAATGGGTAAAGAGGACCCTTATTATGGGGTGCTTTCTGACGAAAAATTCAGAATCAACCGAATTACAGAGGATGATCTGAAGGAGTTTTTTTCCTCTGGGGAGGTTTTTGTACAGGAGACGAAAGATAGGCTTAAGAGGTTTTTTGACAGTTCCCTGGCTGAAAGCACCGTCCTTGACTTTGGCTGCGGGGCCGGGCGTCTGCTGTTTCCTTTTGCAAAGATTACCACAAAAACGGTGACGGGGCTTGATGTCTCGGCGGATATCATCGCCATGGCCAGGCGCAGGATGGCTGACCTTGGGATAGAAAATCTGGAACTGAAGACCTTTGACGGGGTAAGTCTACCCGAGCTTCCCCGGTTTGACTTTATCAATTCCTATATCGTGTTTCAGCATATTGAGACCTCCCTCGGATTTTCCCTTCTTCAGCAACTTTTTGAAAAACTGAAAGTAGGCGGAATCATGCAGGTTCATCTTACCTATGGCCACGCATTGCCCTACCTTACTTATTGGAATTTTCAGTTGAGGAGCAAGGTTCGGTTTTATAATTACTTATATTCTTTACTAAAAAACCGAAAGGCCGGACCGGAATTGGTGATGCAGATGAATCGTTACCCGCCGGAAAAGCTGTTTAATTTGTTTTCAAGCCATTCCAACAATGTTCATGTGGAATTGACAAACCACGGGGGCCATCTTGGTGCCATTTACCTGTTGAGGAAGGATCGTTAAATCCAGTTATTTTTGCATACCCGTCAATAAAATAAATGGATGAATATGAAACAGCGGATATTGATGTTGCACAGCTCTTCCGATTTGTATGGTGCCAGCAAAATTTTCTCGATCACCGCAATGATATTGAAGGACATGGGGCATCATGTCCATGTGGTCCTTTCTGAAGAGGGCCCGCTCCCGGTCCAGCTCAGAAACGAGGGGCTGCCGGTTTCCATTATCCGGTTAGGGATATTGAGGAGAAAATACTTCAGTCCCGGAGGTTTGGTGAACCGCATCCGGGTGCTGAAAGAAGCTTACAAAGCGGTGGCAAAAATCGTAGAGGAAGATCAGATTAACCATATATATTCCAATACCACGGCCGTGCTGGTGGGTGCGTGGATCGCCGGAAGGCAGCAGATTTTTCATACCTGGCATATTCATGAAATCATAGCGCGGCCAAAATGGCTGGCATTTCTGTTGGGTAAAATTGTCGCACGTACCTCAGGCCAGATCATTGTAGTGTCGGAGGCGGTAAAATCGTTTTGGAGCAGGTACATCAGTCCGGAGAAACTAAAGGTGGTGTACAACGGGATCGATTATGGAGCCTACCTGGAAGCGGAAAAGCTGCTAAGAAAGGAGCTGGCCATCAGCGATGAATACCTGCTCATCGGCATGGTGGGAAGGGTGAGTCCCTGGAAAGGGCAGTCCTATTTTTTGGACATCGCCAAAGAGCTGTGCCGGTCTTATTCCCATCTGGTGTTTATCATTGTGGGGGATACTTTTCCGGGAAATGAGCATCTGTATGATAAAATGCTGGAGCAGGTGAAAAGGAATGGCCTGGAAAACAGGGTGCATACGGTAGGCTTCCGCAGTGACGTGCCGGCGATTTTGGCGGCACTGGATGTCTTTGTGCTGCCATCCACTTTGCCGGATCCTTTGCCCACAGTGATTTTGGAAGCCATGGCTTCGGGAAAACCTGTTGTAGCCACCGCACATGGCGGAGCCCGTGAAATGGTCAGTCAAAACGAAACCGGATACCTGATCCCCTGGGATAACGCCCCCGAAGCCGCCAACCAGATGATTCCCCTCATTGAGGAGGAGAGACTTCGGACGGAAATGGGTAAAAAGGG
>DATGOS010000468.1:0-5540 GCA_035305725.1 Cyclobacteriaceae bacterium | reverse complement strand
TCAACTGCTCAACACTCTTCAGGTGCTTCATAAACAGGGGCAGGTTTTCAAGCTTTCTCCAAAAATCGAAAACCTCCTGCCGGGGCTTATCCACAACATATTCCGCCTTTAAGTTGATGGCCGGCGTCTTAGTGCTGTCTTTCCCAAGTTTGGTGTAAATGGGGCAGTTTCCGGATATTCCCCTGTAAAGAAGGTAAATGGAAGACAGGTATTTTAACGGGTTCCTAAAAGGCCTTCTAAAGCTAACTGTCCATAAAATAATTCCTGATGCCACGGACAGTGCCCTTTCCACTTCATTTACATTGTGATAATTTTCCTGATTTTTCATATAATGTTGAATTTAGGTCTATAAGGGTTCAATAGAAACCAACAAAATCAATTCCTTAAATACTGCTGCATGCCTGAGGGTGAAAAAAATCCCGGTTATTGAGGTTATCCCGCTGATACCTCCCCTAAAGCCTCAGTTTCCCCTCAAAGAATATTCTGATTTACCTGGATATCGAAGAGACAAACTGTGGGAAAAATACCACACAAAATAGATCAGTGCTCCATTCTTGCCAAAGCCTCCTCCATATCAATACCCGCACGGAGGACTTCGGTAAACAGTCCGGGCTTTTTTCTGATCCTTTCCCTCATGGTAAATATATTGAAATCATGCATGTCGAGACCGGATTTTACCTCCTTCCATTCCAGCGGTGCGGAAACTGTGGCTCCCGGCTTTGGACGGACACAATACGGGGCAGCCAGGGTTTGTCCCTGGCGGTTTTGGAGAAAATCCAGGTAGATTTTAGTTTTTCTTTTTTCCGGCTTCCTTTCCATGCTGGTCAAATCAGGCAGCTCTGCCCGTATCATATAACACAGTAATTTTGTAAAGTCCCTGGCTTCCTCGTAGGAATACTGCGCGCCCAGTGGTAAATAGATATGCAGCCCGCTGGATCCGGACGTCTTGCAATACGACGGTATTTCAGCCGCTTCTAAAATGCTATGTGCCACCTGGGCCACTTCTATAACTTCTTCAAAAGTATTATTGTCGGAGGGATCGAGATCAATCACCGCATAGTCAGGACGGTCCAGGCTGTCCTTCCTGGAGTTCCAGGGATTAATTTCAATACAGCCCAGGTTGGCCATGTACAAAAGCGTAGCTTCGTGCTGGCAGAGCATGTATTCGATATACTTGTCGTTGGACTTGGAGTAAACCTTTACCGTCTCTATCCAATGGGGAAAAATACCGGCTGTGTCCTTCTGGTAAAAGCCTTCTTTTTGAATTCCTTCGGGGTGACGGTGAAGGTTTTGGGGCCTGTCGGACAGAAATGGCAGGATAGCGTCTGATATGTTCAGGTAGTAATCGATAAGCTGATACTTGGTGATTCCTTCCTCCGGCCAATATACCTTGTCCAGGTTGGAAATTGGTACCGCAAAGCCGTTTACCTCCAGCGTATCTGTGGTGGTGGCCTTGGACTGTTTTTCTTTAACAGGAGCTTCGCTTTCCTCCTCCTGTTGGATTTCAACGGGTAATTTGTCCCCACGCATCCCTTTAAATACCGGATGCCGCATAGAACCGCTTTTTGTCCACTCGCTAAACTTCACTTCACATACCAGGACAGGCTCAAGCCAGATGGCCTTTCTTCCCTTTAGGTTGATTTTTTTATCAAAGGGGCTGGTTTCCCGCCTGTAGGGTTTGAAAAGGGAGAGCAGTTCTTTCAGCATGGCGTCATTAAATCCCGATCCGCAATTTCCTGCATAGGTCAGGAACCCATCTTTATACAGCCCAAGGATCAAGGAACCGAATGCCTGACCCTCTGATTCGGTATATCCGCAAATTAGAACCTCCTGACTTTCCACTGCCTTTATCTTTAGCCAGTTTTCAGTCCGCGTTCCCGGCAGATAGGGGGAATCTGCTTTTTTGGCGATGATTCCTTCCATACCAGCTTCAATGGCCTTTTCGTAAAAAGCGTTGCCCATGGAGGACATATGGTCACAATAATGCACATGGGGAATCCCTCCAATAATATCAGGAAGCAGGCTCTTGCGCTCCAACAATGGCAACGAGGTGATATCATGACCGTTGAGGTACAGGACATCAAACACATAGTAACGCAACTCTCCTTCGGTAGCCTCACCGTAATTTTGAAGTTTCTGAAATTCCGGTATCCCCTCTTCATTCATGACTACCGCCTCCCCATCCAAAATCACATCGTATGGTATCGATTTGAGGTTGTCATACAAGGTCGGGAATTTGTTGTTATACACTATCCCGTTACGTGAGTATAAATTGACGTTGTGGTTTATTATATTAGACAGTAACCTGTACCCGTCCCATTTCAGCTCATAGATCCAGTCAGGCTTACTGAATACGGAAGCGGCTTTGGTGGCCAGCATCGGCCTCACCATGTGTGTAGGATTAATTTCGGAATCCTCCGGGGGCACCTCCCCGGCTTCCTCATCAAGTAAATCCTCCGCATCATACGAAAGACTGGTGGCATACTCGTCGTCTTTCTTAATGAGCAACCACTGATCATCCTTGTCGCCGCGATTCGTGCGTACCAGGGCAAAAACGCCTCTAAGTTTTTTGCCGGAAAAAGCCAACTTCAGGTTACCTTTTTTGTACTGTTTCACCAGGCTTTCGTAATCTCCCTCAGCACCCTGATAGGTTCCGTGGTCCCAGATGGTCATCCTGCCCGCACCATAATTTCCTTTGGGAATGGTTCCGTGAAAAGTGAGATATTCCATGGGATGATCCTCCGTATGGATGGCGAGCCGCTTGTCCTTCGGACTCATGGAAGGACCTTTGGGCACTGCCCAGCTTTTCAGTACCCCTTCCATTTCCAGCCTTAGGTCGTAATGGAGCCTCCGGGCCTCATGCCTCTGAACGACAAATTTAAGTGCACCCTTGTTCTTATTGATTTTGCCCTTAGGTTCAGGGGTTTGGGAAAAATCCCGCTTGCTGATGTAGTCATCAAGTCCCATCAGGAAGCTTTTTTCCTACTTTCCAAGCTAGCCTTCAACTGGGCCATGAGATCTTTGGCGGGGGTTGCTTTGGCTTCAAACTTCTTCACCTTTGATTTTTTACCACCGGCCTTGGCATGGATGATTTTTAAGAGCTGATCATTATAGACGTCCTTGTATTTCTGAAAGTCAAATTTTTCCGTGTACTGGTCAATCAGCGACAGCGCCATATCCACCTCTTTTTTGGAAACTTTTGTCTTAGGCAGATTAAGGTCTTCACCGGTACGGATCTCATCCGAAAACCGGATGATATGAGCAACAAGGATATCATTGTACACCCCGATGAGGCAGAGATTTTCCTTTTGCCGCATTACAAAGGTAGCCAGGCCTAGCTTCTTTGTCTTCTTCAATGCGTCCCTCAGCAGGTTGTAGGATTTTCCACCCTCTTTTTGGGGCTCCAGAAAGTAGGGCTTCTTGTAAAGCACTTCGGCTACTTCTTCCTCTTTAATAAATGCTTCTATCTCCAGGGTCTTGCTTTTCTTTACGTTTGCCTGTTCAAAATCCTCATCTTCCAGAATAACATAAGCATCGTCGATCTTGTAACCCTTCACAATGTCCTTCCAGGCCACCTCCTCCCCGGTGTTTTCGTTGACACGTTTGTACCTGATCCGCGAATGATCCTGGCTGTCCAGCATGTCCAGATCCAGCTTCCTGTCCTCCGAGGCAGAATACATCTTTACGGGTATGGTCACCAGCCCAAAACTTATAGAACCATTCCAGATTGATCTCATCGTCTATGTACTTTTAATGTAGTTTAAACGATGAACCATCCAAATTTGTACCACAAAGGCCGGTCAGCGGCTTTTTTCCCATACATCCTTCCTGATCCGGTAGATATACACGTCCAAACCGGACCAGTTGGTACGCTTCTCCCGGGTGAGGCCGTTTTTGTCTGCCACGCGCTGCGATTTAACATTTCCCGTGGCAATGATGGAGATTACGGAATCGGACAAATCATTTTGGAAGGCATAGTCCAAAAATAGCCTGGCGGCTTCAGGGGCATAGCCTCTCCCCCAATATTTTTTAAAGATATGATAACCAACTTCCAATTCTTCCTGTCCGTCGACAATCTGTCTTAATAAGCCGCACTGGCCAATAAATTCATGGGTATGCTTCTCCAGCAGCGCCTGAAGGCCTATCCCGTCTTCCGCATAGCGTTTAAGTTGTCTGTCAATCCAGAATTTTCCCTGCGCCGCATTGGAAGTCAGCCCGTGGTCAGGAAAGAACTGTATGGCATCTTTATCGGCGAAAAAATCCGACCAAATGTCTACATCGTGTTCGGTTAATTTTCGGGTCACCAGTCGTTTGGATTCTAGTTTTTCCGGATAAGGATAAATTTTGCTCATTTTTTTGGGCTTAGTTGGACTACCGATTGTCGATATGATTGGCAATTGATTGTTCCAAATTAATTAATATTGCTTCAGGCAGCAAATACCGGGGAGAATATTTCCGGCGCTTCGGTATAATCGCCAAATGTTCATTATATTGCGCAAAAAAGAGCGCTCACCAGAAGGAACCACATTAATTTCTGCCACAAAAGTTTTAAAACATGGATCTCCCGACAAGCATTAAGTCCTTTTTGATAGTTTTCTTGTTTCTTGGCGTCTATCAGGTAGCCCAGGCCCAGGATCCGACCAGGTTCCAGCAGTCGGTGGACCAGATTACCACAGACAACGCCGGTCTGCAACCCTCGGAGAATTTGATAATCTTCACGGGTAGCTCAAGTATCAGAGGATGGAAGGACATCGCTTCCTATCTTCCGGACAAGAATATCCTCAACCATGGATTTGGGGGCTCGCAAACCAGCGATCTTATTCATTATGCAGATGAACTCATCCTAGACTACAAGCCCAAAAAGGTATTTATATACGAAGGTGACAACGACATCTCGGCAGGAAAATCAACGGAGATCATCATGAAGGACATCAATACCCTGGTGGGAATGATAAACGAGGCGTCGCCCCGAACTGAAATTTTTTTAATCAGTGCCAAACCCAGTATCTCCAGGTGGCATTTGCAGGAAAAGTACCTGGACCTGAACCAAAAGATGAAGGAATACAGTCAGGCCCGTGACAAGGTGGAATATGTGGATATATGGACCACCATGCTGGACGAAACCGGAAAACCCAAAGCGAACATTTTTTTGGAGGATAAGCTGCACATGAATAAAGCAGGTTATGACCTATGGGCGGAAGTCATCAAAGATTATGTAGATTAAGATAAATTCGCCACTTGAACCGATGAACGAAGTAATATATTTATAACAAAAATTTGGATTTTTAACCAGCCGAAGTTTTCTTTGCGCAACAATTAATTGATTTATAAAGAAGAGGCGAGAGACCAGGCTCCCCGACCCTCTGGCAACCATCCCCCAAGGAAAGGTGCCAAGACCTGCCCAACAAAGGGACCTATAAATTGCAAGATATGATCCTGTCTTTTTTAAGTGTATGCAGTAAAAGTAGGGGTTTACCTTTTCTTTTTAATTTTTACAATTGCCAAATCAGTCCCAGCCGCCGGGTTTTAATGCAGAGCCT
>DATGOS010000467.1:0-7488 GCA_035305725.1 Cyclobacteriaceae bacterium | reverse complement strand
GCCTTTTAGATAACAAATAAAAATAATGATTATTATGGGAAAGAATAGTAATTCTCTTTTTGCTTTTGCATTGGGTGCCGGTATTGGGGCAACTGCAGGAATCCTGTTTGCTCCGGATACCGGAAACAATACCAGGGACAGATTATCCTATCAGCTGATCAGGTATAAGGAAGAGCTTGAAGATTTGGTCAAGGAACTGATGGATGGAAAGAACCTTCCCTTAAATGAAGCGAGGTCGGAGGGAAACAAAGTGATTTCTGAAGCCAAGAACAAGGCGGAAAACCTGCTCAACGATGTGAACAGGTTAATAGACCAAATTCACAAAGACAGCAAACTAAATCCATAAGGTAAAAATTAGCGGTCTTGTTAATATCTGTGTTAAAATCCTGGTATCTTTGGACCGCTTATGTCCTTTTGTTTAATAATGGGCATATTAAAAACTAAAAATTCAGTGAATTAAAATGAAAAAGCAAAATTTATTGACGGCCTATTTCCTGGCGGGCCTATTTGTGATTTCCGGATGTGAAACAAAAAATTCGGAAAAGGATGAACGCATTGATGCCCTTGAGCAGAAAATTTCACAACTGGAACAAGGTCAGGTCACCCCACCCGCAAATGCCCAAAGCATCACTCCGGTGGATCCAAATTCCCTGGCGGCGTTTGAATTCGAAAATATCGAATATGATTTTGGGGCCATCAAAGAAGGGGAGGTGGTAGAACACCAATTTGAATTTACAAATACCGGACAGTCCCCTTTGGTCATTTCCAATGTGCAGGCCTCCTGTGGTTGCACGAGCCCGGACTGGACAAAAACACCGGTAAAACCAGGCGACACTGGTTTTGTCAAGGTGGTCTTCAATTCTACGGCAAAGTCAGGTGTACAAAGCCCCACGGTCTCCATCCAGGCCAATACCTCACCCAGTGTGACCCGATTGCGTTTAAAAGGAACTGTTAACCAAACCACAGCCTCAAGTCCAACCCTAGGACCAGTCAGAAAATAATGATGATCAATTTTATTTTATTACAAGCAGAGGGCGCCGGCAGCGGTGTGCTGGGACAAGTATTCCTCTTCGGAAGCATTATCCTGATCATGTACTTTTTTATGATCAGACCGCAACAGAAAAAGCAAAAGGAAGCAAAAAACTTTATTTCCGAAATTAAAAAAGGAGATGAAGTGGTCACGATCGGAGGGATCCATGGAAAAGTCAGCAGTATAGAAGGAGATACAATTATGTTGGAGCTGGACAGAGGCTTCAAAATAAGAGTAGAAAAATCAGCGGTATCTTTGGAATTTACCAGGAAATCCAGCGGAAGTAAATAACTTGAATTTGAACAAGTTTCGGAAATATTTCAAGAAAATTTCAAGACAAAAAGCTGCAAATATTAAAGTGGTAGTCCTATGCGTTTTAGCGGCTACTACTTTTTGGGTTTTAAACGCATTGAACAAGGACAATTACAGCACGGTAGTGAACCAGCCGATTGAGTTTTACTATGACCGGAATGAATTCATTGCCGTGGAGGAATTGCCTTCAAGTGTCAGAATAGAGATTTACGGAAACGGTTGGGACCTGCTCCGGAAGTATTTTAGGGTCAACGTGGTGCCTTTTCCCATTGAAATGACAAATCCCAGCACTCAGGATTACATCCTCACAAGTACCTTTCAACGGGCTTTGGCAGAACAAACCGCACCCACACAACTGTCGGCAATTTTGGAGGATACGTTACACATCAACATAGACAGCATCGTCACACGTAGTCTAAAGGTCGACTTAGATACCTCGAGGAAGATATTGGCCGGAAATTTCCGGTTTGCTTCGGATATTCGGTTCCATCCCGACTCGGTCTCTGTCACCGGAGCCTCTTCAATTATCGAACAAAAGCAGGGGACGATACCCGTGGTTTGGGACGAGGAGGAATTGAGCCATGACTATTCCCAGATGCTGCCCTTACACGTACCTAAAGAACATGAAGACCTTATTTATCTGGAAACGGAAGAGGTGCTGGTGGAGTTTGAAGTGGTCGAGTTCCTGGCAGGCAACAGAAGGCTGGACATTAGAACGATAAATTTTCCCTCCTCAGTAAGTGTAAACCTCGGAGACTCCACGGTTGTCATGGATTATCTGGTGGATGAGCGGGAGGTGGAAGCGCTGAAGGAACTTGAATTTGACGCAATTCTCAACTACCGAAACAGGAACAGGGAAGACAGTACGGTGCAGGTAAGCCTGAACAAAGTTCCCCCTTTTATGGACTCCATCAGGTTCAGTCCTGACCATTTCAAGCTGATTTATGACTAGGCCTTTATTGGTAGGAATTACGGGTGGAATAGGCGCCGGAAAAAGCACGGTGGCTAAGATTTTTTCCCTGCTGTCCATTCCCGTTTACTATGCGGACGACAGGGCAAAATGGTTGATGGCGAATAGCGATTCGTTAAAAGCCGCCATTATCAATGCGTTTGGCGAGGAATCCTACAAAGACGGACAAACGCTGGATAGGGCTTTTCTGGCCAAACAGGTGTTTAGCTCTGAGGAGAATACTAAGATTATAAACGAATTGGTTCATCCGGCCGTAAACGAGGATTTTAACCTATGGGCAAAGCAACAGCACAGCCCTTATGTGTTGAAGGAAGCTGCGCTGTTGTTTGAGAGTGGCTCTTACCGCCAGCTCGACAAGACCATCAACGTCAGTGCGCCCTTAAAACTGAGAATATCCAGGGTGTTGATGCGGGATCCCCATCGGAACCTGGAGCAGGTGAACGGCATTATTGACAAGCAACTTCCCGATGAGGTGAAAAACGACCGGGCAGACTTTGTGATCAAAAATTCGGAAAACAAAATGCTTATCCCACAGGTACTTAAGATCCATCAAAAGCTGTTGGATGAAGCAAAAAATGACGGATCGCGTTCGGCTATTGCTGGTTGATCAGTGTAAACAATAATTCCGGCTCATCCGTTGTTATAAATTCAACGTCCTTTTCCAACAACCAGGCCATATCATCGGCATTGTTGACTGTCCAGACGTTCACCGTCAGTCCCAACTCCTTGGCTTTGTCGATCCATTCCGGGTTGTCCCTTACCACTTTTATGTTATAGTCAAATCCATAAAAACCCGCATCCTTTAATTCTTCGGGAGTCTTGTCTCCTCTAAGATAAGCAACCTTGGCGTTGGGATCCAATTCCATCACCCTAAGGCAAATGTCATAGTCAAAAGAAATATACTCCACCCATTTTTCCGCGCCCAGGTCTTGCACCATTTGTACGCTTTTTTCCGCAAGCGCCAATCCGTGCGCCTTGCTGGCCCGGGAGGGTTTTATTTCAAAAATCAGTTTGGTAGTGCTTTGTTTGAGCCCCTCCTTTATAAATTCCTCGACCGTAGGGATCTTCTCTCCGTTGGGAAGTTCGTTTTGGAGCAAGTCCCCATACGTGGATGTCTCAACGGGAATGCCCTGGAAGTCCGGATCGTGGTTGAGCACGAGCACACTGTCCGCAGTCATCCAAACATCAAATTCCGAACCCTCACAACCTAGTTTCACGGCTTCCCTAAACGAGGCAATGGAATTTTGCGGGGTACCGGATGCTTTCCATGCCCCCCGATGTGCGATTACTTTGTTTTCAGCAAATCCAGGGCTTTTTTCCTGGCAGGAAGTAAAGGTCATGTAAAACAGGATTAGGGATATTGGGATGTAAAAGTTCATTGGGTTTGATGCTAATAATTTATTAATATTTTTTTGCCTAAATATGATTTGGGTGAGGATGTACCCACGGATCTCTGTATTGCCGTTGTAGGAGCAGGGTAGCCTCCGGGTCATCCATCACCGACATTTTTTGGGGATCATACATCAGGGGACGCTGTAGCGCCATGGACATATTGGCCAGGATACAGCTTGCGGTGGAAATATGGCCCTCTTCGATATCGGCTACGGGTCTTCCGCCACGCTCTACGGCCCTCAGAAAATCCAGCATATGCAGGCGGGTGGCGGGAGCGGCATTTAGTTCGATGCTGTCTTCCGTGAGGTCTTCAGGATACTTTTCCTTTTCATACACTACATCCCCGTGGATTTTGTCTCCTTTTCCCCGGGGCTCGAAGTCATATTGCATGGTGCTGCCCCTGAGGGTTCCGTTTTCCCCATAGAGCACAAAAGCCCAGGGATAGTCGGGGTCCGCCGGGGTGCCCCAGGTTCTGTGCTGCCACACGCAGTTGAGTTCCGGATATTCAAAAATGGCTGTTTGGGTGTCAGCTATGGTGGATCGGCCGCCTTTCTGCACGTAAATGCCGCCGGTGGCCGTGACCCGTATAGGCCAGCCCAAATCTAACATCCAACGGACAGTGTCCAACATGTGGACACACATATCGCCGGTGATGCCGTTTCCATATTCCATCATGGTCCGCCACCACCGTCTATGGGGAAGGCCTGTATAGGGAAGCATCGGTGCGGGCCCTGTCCACGTCTCATAATCAAAAAAATCAGGTACGGGCTGTACCTCAGGATCGCCATTGGCTCTCATATGATAATAGCAGCACATTTCCACATGGGAAATCTTGCCCAGCATTCCCGAATCCACGAATTTTTTCTTGGCTTCTATGAGGTGCGGGGTACTTTTCCGCTGCGTTCCTACCTGGACTACCCGGTTGTACTTTCGGGCGGCCGCGACCATGGCTTCTCCTTCCAATACGTCTACACTGATCGGTTTTTGCACATAGACATGGGCCCCTGCCTTGATGGCATCGATGGCCTGCAGCGCATGCCAATGGTCGGGGCTTCCTATGATGACAATATCAAGCGTATTTTCAGCGAGGAGCTTCCGGTAATCCCCGTACAGGCGCGGGACCTTTCCGGATGACTGCCGTTGGCTCACCAGCTTGCCTGCTTCCCGGAGCATATTTGCGTCCGGATCACAAAGGCCCACTACCTCCACGGGAGCCACCTGGATTAATCTGAACAGGTCACTCTTACCGTACCAGCCGGCGCCGATCAGCCCCACCCGATAGGTTTTTGCCGGTTGAAACAAATGCCCTCCGCCTCCAAAGGAAGAAAGGGCAAGCAGGGCAGTGGAGCCTTTCAAAAAATGACGGCGATCAATCGTTGACGTCTTCATGGTGCTGTTTAAGGTTATGTAATCGGCAAAACGGCGGCTGTGGTGCAAAGGCCGATCAATAATAGTGATTTTTTAAGAAAAATTGGAATCCAGGATCGACTGAATCAATTTTCTTCCAAAAATCTGAGCACGATTGACAAAAATGATTAACTTATGCGTGTATTAGTGCCGACTTTTTCCCGGCCAGAGGGTTTGTGCTTGAAGAGGTGGTTGTAGCGGACGATACGAAATGCACGCGCCAAATGGCCATTTTTCGATAGTTCAAGTATTTAATCAGTATTATTATATTCTACTTTATTAACCTAATCTCAAACACTATGAAAAAAAATGTACTCCTCCTTTTTGCTTTGAAAAGGATCGGCATTCGCGGCATGGTGCCGGGGCTTTTGTTCTGGAGTGCCGGACTGGCCATGGCTGGGGATTTCGGTGCCCCGCCCCTCCCACTGGCGTCGGAACATGTTAAAACGGGTGTAGCTACCTATGCGGTACAGGCGCAGCTTATCCGTGGAAAGGTAGTGGATGGCAGTGGAGAACCGGTGCCTGGCGCAACCGTGCTGGTGGAAGGCACCACCATCGGCACCGCCACCGACATTGACGGTAATTTTTCGCTGGACGTGCCGGAGGACGCTGTGCTGTTGGTGTCCTTTATCGGATACAAACCCCTGAGGATTGAGGTGGGTAGCCAAACTGATTTAACACTTACCCTGACCGAAGACGCTTCCGCATTGGATGAAGTGGTTGTCGTGGGTTATGGCACCGTGGAACGGCGGGAAGTGACAGGGTCCATTGCTTCAATCGGAAGGCAGGAAATTGTCAGCGAACCCGTTTACTCATTTGAAAACCTATTGCAGGGCAGAGCCGCGGGTGTGGACGTGGTCGCCGAGAGCTATCGTCCAGGGGCGGGTTCTACAGTGCGCATTCGGGGCGCGCGCTCACTGGTCGCAGGCAACGATCCTTTGATCGTAATGGACGGTATTCCCATTGAGGGAAATCTGGCGGACATAAATCCCGCCGACATTGAATCCATCGAAATCTTGAAAGATGCGTCGGCTACCGCAATCTATGGTTCCAGAGGTTCCAACGGGGTTGTCTTAATCACCACGCGCAGGGGGTACGAAGGCGGTACACAAATCGAATATAGTGGCTTCGCCGGCCTCCAAAGAATATCGAACCGGGTGGATCTTATGAACGCAGCCCAATATACGGAGATGAACCGGGAAGCGGCGCGGCACCAGGGTTCCTATACCACCGATGAGGCACTGTTTACGGATTGGGAATATGACGCCATCCAAAGAGGGGTGGATACAGACTGGCAAAAGGAGGCGTTTCAAACGGGTTTTCAGCAAAGCCATCAACTCAGCGTACGGGGGGGCACGGAAGATACCCGTTATGCGATTTCCGGAACTTACATGGACCATAAGGCCATTGTCGACAACAATGATTTCTCCAGGTTTGTGGGCAGGCTGAACCTTGACCAGGACGTGACCGATCATTTCACGGCCGGGGTTTCGGCCCAGGTGACCGCCAGCGTTGAACATCAGGGAGGCAACTTTAGGGACCTGATTTTGAGAAGCCCTTTGGATTATCCTGAAAGGGCAGAGGGAGCACTTTCCAGTGAATTTGCTGTGGGAGAAAGCTTTCCCATTTTGGCACTGGACCGGGATCTATTTATTGACCGAAGAGACAGGACGCGAATCATCGCCAACGTTTATGCTGAGCTGGACATTGTTGAAGGGTTGAGTTATAGGTTCAATTTTGCTCCGGACCTGACTTTTTATGAAAGGGGTACGCACACCTGGCAGACCTCCACCGCGGGCGTTTCGAATTACCGCACCAACAATATCCTTTTCGAAAACCTCGTCAACTTCAACCGGAGTTTTGGGGATGCCCATAAAGTAAGGGCCACCGGCTTGTACAGCGTACAAACGATGAAAAGTCTTGGTTCGGCCATTGCTGTGCGGGGACTCCCTTTTGAGCAGCAGCGGTATCACAATCTCGGCACCGCGGAAGAAACCACCAGCCGGAGCTCTTTCCTGGATGAGTGGGCCCTTGAATCGTATATGCTTCGGGTAAATTATTCCCTTTTGGACAAGTACATGTTTACGGTCACCGGCCGGGTGGATGGTTCGTCCAGGCTCGCCGAGGGAAATAAATATGGCTTGTTTCCGTCCATGGCCTTTGCCTGGATAATGGATGATGAGCCTTTTATGTCCGGTCAGCAGTTTTTTGAGGAACTGAAGTTTCGGGCAAGCTATGGTGATGTGGGAAACACCGGTATCAATCCCTATCAGACCCAGGGAAGGGTACAGCGGGTAGGTTACAGTTTTGGAGACCAGTCTGTTTTTGGCTTCCAGAGTGCTGAACTGGCCAATTCCGAACTGAAATGGGAAAGAAC
>DATGOS010000466.1:0-4889 GCA_035305725.1 Cyclobacteriaceae bacterium | reverse complement strand
CGCATCATCTGGGGGGACCTGGTCCCGTACAATGAAGTGTGGCGAACCGGTGCAAACGAGGCAACATTTGTAGAGTTTTCGGAAGACGTCACGGTCGAGGGCAAGCCCTTAAAGGCGGGAAAATATTCCCTGTTCACCATCCCAAAGCAAGACGGTCCCTGGACTGTAATTTTTAATAAGGAATGGGATCTGAAACACGGTCACTTCCAGTACAACCAGGAGCATGACGTGTTGCGTGTAGAGGCAATTCCCAAATGGGAGACAAACAGCCAGGAAAGCCTGCGCATCGCCGTGGAGCAACCCGGCATCGTGATAAAATGGGAAAAAGTAAGCCTGCCGATTTCCGTCGAATGAAATTGTGTGAGTCACTTTTCCAAATTTTTTGCGCTGGCACCAAATATTCCGCTGCATGAAATACGTTGGGTTTTTCCTTTCCCTTGCAGCTTCCGTGGTATTGGCCATTGCATTGTCTTTGCCGATGGGGAATGTGCCACCGATCATAGGCCTGTTGGATCCCTATCGCGGATTCTGGCAGAACAGCTACAGTGAGGATGCCCTCTTCCGGGATGAGATACGTCTTGCCAACCTCTCCGCACCGGTGGAGGTGGTTTATGATGAAAATCTAATACCCCATATTTTTGCTGCCAATGATTTGGACCTCTTCAGGGTCCAGGGATATGTCACTGCGCGTCACCGGCTTTGGCAAATGGAGTTTCAAACCAGGGCTGCGGCTGGCAGGATCTCCGAGATTGTAGGAAGCCAGGCCATTGAGTTTGACCGCATGCAGCGTCGGAAAGGACTCGGTTTTGGCGCTGAAGCAGGATTCTCCTTTCTGCAGGCAGAAGATCCGGAGACCCTGCAAAAGATTGCCGCATACACAGAAGGGGTCAACCAATATATTGACCAGCTTTCGGTGGCGGAGCTGCCCGTGGAATATAAGTTGCTAAACTATAAGCCGGAACCGTGGACGCCCTACAAGACTCTTTTGCTGCTGAAATATATGGCGGACATGTTGGTGGGCGACAAGGATGTTGAATTTACCAATCTTTATCATTTTATAGGACCTGCCTGGATGGAAAGGCTGTTTCCGGATTATCCGGCGGAAATCGATCCGATAATAGAGTCCTCCCAAAAATGGAATTTTGTGCCCCTGGACGTAGAAGCACCCCCCTCGGTCGCAGCGTATCCGGACACTTCCCTCTTAGCCTCGTCGATGCCTTCCCCGCCTGAGGGAACAGGCTCCAACAATTGGGCAGTGGCCGACGAAAAAACCCGCAACGGGCATCCTATTTTGGCCAATGATCCCCACTTAAGCCTGAATATGCCTTCCTTATGGTTTGCCATGCAGCTCAGCACCCCGGAATTTTCAGTCAAAGGGAGTACGATTCCGGGTGCGTTGGGAATCATCAGTGGGTTTAACCAGGACATTTCCTGGGGCGTTACCAATGCGGCCAGAGATGTCCGCGACTGGTATAAGATTAAATTTAAGGACGGCGAAAGGAAAAAGTATTTATACAACGACCAGTGGGTCGAGAGTTCCTTCAGGATTGAAGAAATCGTCGTAAAAAACAGAGCGCCTTTTATTGATACCGTGGTGTATACCCATCATGGTCCTGTAGTTTATGACAGAAACTTCGGGCAGGAGCACCAGCATGTAAACTTTGCCCTAAAATGGACAGCCCATGACGGTTCCAACGAACAAAGGACCTTTTTGGAGCTGAACAAAGGTAAAAATCATCAGGATTTCATAGCCGCTTTAAACCATTTTACCTCACCGGCACAGAATTTTGCCTTTGCAGGCAAAGGCGGTGATATTGCCATGAAGGTTCAGGGGAAATTTCCTCTGAAATGGAAGGGGCAGGGCAAATTCGTAATGGATGGAAATCATCCCGCTTATGAATGGCAGGGATTCATTCCCAATGCGCATAATCCCGCCACACTAAACCCCGCAAGGGGATTCGCCAGTTCGGCAAACCAACATCCCGTTGACCAGTCTTACCCTTACTATGTGTTTGATCAAAGTTATGAACATTATAGAAACAGAAGGATAAACCGCAGGCTTGATGAAATGAAAGACATCCGCGTGGAAGACATGCAAGCGCTTCAGTTGGATAATTTTCACCTGCACGCTGCTGAAGCACTTCCAGCCATGCTGGCTTATATTGCTGAAAATACTCTTACCGCGGCTGAAGCGGAAATTTTTGATCAGTTACGGAATTGGGATTACCACGCGGATCCGGGAAAACCGGCGCCCGCCTTGTTTGAGGAGTGGTGGGAGCAGTTTGAGGAGGCGGCCTGGGGCAAATGGAAACATCCGGGGCGGCCCATAATTTTTCCAAACCGCTACCAGACTACCCGGTTGTTGTTGGAGGACCCCGAAAGTGCCGCTTTTGACCAACCCAGTCCAGTGACTGAGACGGCCAGGCATTTGGTTGCGCAAAGCTTTTCAAAAACGGTGGAAGTCTTCGAAACGTGGCGGCAGTCCGGCAAGGTTCTTAATTGGGCGAACTATAAAAATACCTCCTTACAGCACCTGGTTCCTAATTTTTCCGGCTTTGGCTATCAAAACATCCATACAGGGGGAGGAAAGGGAATGGTAAACGCCACCGGGGGCAGGCATGGGGCATCCTGGAGGATGGTCGTGGAGATGGGGGACGAAATAAGGGCCTTTGCAATTTATCCGGGGGGGCAATCGGGCAATCCGGGGAGCAGGTTTTATGGAAATATGGTTCAACCTTGGGCGGAAGGCAGGTATTTGAATTTCAATCTCCGCGACCGGGAAAATCAGGAGGATGTGTTATTCCGCAGTCAATTTACACCGGATTAATCATGAAATTTATCATACTATTTATCGCTACCGGACTGCTGGCATTGGCCCTGGGTCCGTTATTGCCCTTTTGGGTGCTCATGCTGTCCACAGCGGCTATTGCGGCTTTGGTGGGAGGAAAGCGCTTTTATTCATTTCTTGCCGGGGCCATGGGCTGGGGTACAGTATGGTTGTTGGTACCCCTCCGGATTGTACAAGCAACCGGATCTGACCTCCCTGAAAAAATCGCCGGGATCATGGGCGTCCCGAATGAGAATTTTTTAATCGCGGCGACCGCTCTCCTCGGATTTTTAGTGGGCGGACTTGGGGCCCTGACGGGCAATCTGTTTGGAAAACTTTTTGAAAAAGCCAAAGACCGATATTGAGGATCAATCGGCATAGTGCTTGCTTTGTTATTGCTGTTCAGCCCAAATAGCACTTCGTCGGGCTGAATAGATGAAGCCGGATTCCGCCTAAGTCTTTAATTGTGGAACGCATACCCCGCCAGCGGCCCGGCCTGGCAATTTTTATTATAGGATAAATTATGGTACCTTAAAGAGAAAATTTACCTGAGGTTACGTTGTCAAGAACCTATCTATTATGGGAAAAACGATCATTGTATCAAACAGACTGCCAGTCAGCCTGCGCCTAAAGCAGGGAAATTTCGAATTCAGGCCAAGTGCAGGCGGCCTTGCCACCGGCCTTGGTTCAATATACAAGGAGGGAGAAAACATCTGGATCGGTTGGCCCGGCAATGATGTGGAAAATCCGGACCAACGGGCGGAAATCGTCAGGGAGCTCAAAAAGCTGAAAATGGCCCCGGTGTTTTTGACCAAAGAAGACATTGCGGAATTTTATGAAGGATTCAGTAACGAAACCATCTGGCCTGCATTTCATTATTTTACCCAGTATATCAATTATGACCAAAGCCACTGGGACGCCTACGTCAGGGTAAATAAAAAGTTCTGCGATGCAGTCTTGGAAAAGGCAGGCCATGACGATACGATTTGGGTGCATGATTACCAGCTTTTATTGCTTCCACAAATGTTGAGGGAACTGCTTCCCAATGTCACCATTGCCTTTTTTCAACACATACCCTTCCCTTCGTACGAGATCATAAGGATGCTCCCCTGGAGGAAGGAGATTTTGAAAGGCATGGTAGGCGCGGACCTGATCGGGTTCCACACCTATGATGACATGCGCCATTTCCTGAGTTCAGCGGGTAGGCTGTTGGGAATGAGGGACGAAAGCGGATACATCAAAGCCGACAACCGCCTGATCAACGTGGATTCGTTTCCCATGGGCATTGACTATGACAAATTTGCGGATTCGGCAAAAAGCCTAAAGACCCTGGAATACGTTAAAAAGTTCAAGGAGCTTTTGGGGCATCAAAAGCTCCTGATAACGATCGACCGCCTGGATTATTCCAAAGGAATACCGCAAAGAATCAGAGCCTTTGATGCCTTTCTGAGGGAAAATCCTGAATTTCAGGAAAAGGTGTCAATGATCATGGTGGTGGTGCCTTCCAGGACAAAGGTTAAAACCTATATGGAACTGAAGGAGGAAATAGACACTTTGGTGGGGAAGATTAACAGTGACTTTTCCACTTTCAACTGGGTGCCGGTGCACTACTTTTACAGGAGCTTCCCGTTTGAAGAGTTGAGCGCATTTTATTCCATGTCCGACATCGCCCTGGTGACGCCACTAAGAGACGGGATGAATCTTGTGTGCAAGGAATTTGTGGCCAGTAAAACCGACCAAAAGGGTGTACTGATCCTCTCGGAAATGGCAGGTGCCAGCAAGGAACTTCAGGAAGCTGTACTGGTCAATCCCAACGATATGGACAGCGTGGTCGAAGCAATCAAGGAGGCCCTGTACATGAAGGAGGAAGAACAGCGGTCCAGGATCCGTTCCATGCAGGAAACCATCAAAAGGTACGACATTTTCCAGTGGGTCAAGGTTTTTATGGACCGGCTGGACAATGTGAAGGAAAAGCAAAAGAAGCTTCAGGCCAAGGGCATCGACGACAAGACGATCAATGAAATGAAGAGCAGGTTCAAGAGTGCCAGGAACCGGATACTCT